>DAXZ01000060.1 GCA_002506665.1 Nitrosopumilus sp. UBA526
AATTTTTAAATTCTTTAACCATTTCAATAATGGTTGCGCGTCATCTCCAGTGGAAACTTCACTTTCTCAACCATTCTTTGAATCTGTATTTATTGTTATGACTGTTAAGCTGCCACCATGTACCGTTAAAATAGAACAATTTTCCATTTCAAAAAAACAATCTTTTCCACCAACACCAATTGCACCATTTCTTGTCTCACCACTTGTGTCACTTCCATAATTTTCATCACCATAGTATGCTGACTTTGCTGTATCATATGACATTCCAGATCCAAAATCACGAACAAAAAAACCTTTTATGGAATAACCTTTTGTTACGTTACGCTGATCATATGCAACCTCGATAACTCCACTAGTTTTTTCTCCTTTTAGTTCTAATCGATCATAAGCGTCATCTGCATTTTTAATCAATTCTACCAGACTTTTGATGATGTTGCCTCTAGTTCCTCTTTGTTGTATTCTTCTAATTAATCTAGGAGAGAACCCCATAGTTTTTTTGCATCTTTAGTTATTTTATCAACAACTCCCAATTCTCTTTTAAATAATTAAGAAACTCTGAAACATCATTTGCTAATTCTTCATATTCTTTAATTGGTTCTAGGGCATCAGTATGGTATTTTAGCATCGTGAGATTACTTGCTAATTTTTCAGAATCTGTTTCTAATGTACCATGAAGAACATCACAAACATCAAATTTGTTAATTGATGAAAATTGTTTTTTTGAAAATTTATCATAAGCAATAGAATCGGTAATATCGCTAACTAATCGGGTTTCTTTTTTACGATATTTTCCAATTCTTTTTTTGCCTGACGGATTAGATTCTGCTTCTAATTGCTCAATGGTTTCTTCAGCTGCAATTTTTCCAAGGCCAGTTAATCTATATCCTTTAAGTCTATTTCCCACAACAAATTCAGCATGATTTTTACCAGCATCCAATCTTAATGTGTTATCTATTCTAGTTGTATCTGGAATGTGAGGATAATGAATCAACGAAAATTTTTCTGGGAATAGTTTTGACACTGTAACAACAACATTTTCAAAAGTTTTTTCTATCTTTTCTTCTTCTAATTTTAGTAATGCTACAGCAATTAATTTTGCATTTGTAATACTAAAAGAATATTGTTCAGGTTCATATGCTTTCAATTTTCCGATTAAATTATTTCTCAAAATTAAAATCCCCAATACTATAATAATCATCTCTTGTATAAAATTATAATTCTCATATTCACTCCTGAATCTATAATTTTTCAATAAACCTTCTCCATATCCGTTTCAAATGGTGTTTTTAGAGACTCGATAGCTATGTGAATTTCCAATAAAACCGATTGCAAAAATACCGGTTTTACGGCTTTTACAGGTTTTTAGCAGATACACTCGTCTCTCTTATGTAGATAATTTTTTAAACAGTCTCTGAAATAATTGCAATATGCTGTCTACAAGAACCATTATCGGGCTGGTAGTGGGAGTGGCAATAATTACAATTGGGGGATACTCGCTATTCCTGCATGTGGGACCAATCATAATTCAAGAGAATGCTGTACTAGAAGTAGGCGATGAGATATCGTACACGATTCCTGCTCCTGCCGGAACAGCTCAGCACATGATGATCACAGGTGATGCATTTGATGTAAGGCTTGAGAGTCCGGGAGACTTTGAGATACCAAACGAATCATACAAAAAGGAAAAGACTTTTGATTGGACTCATCAGCAAGACGGTGAGACAAGGATACTAGTTCAAAACACCGGCAATACGGAGATATCCATCACGGGAGAACTGACCCGAAGCTCTGATCCTATCTGGTTTACCTATGATATTATGGTAATAACGTCTGGCATGGTAATAATCGGCTTTAGCATGGGTTTTACTCTGAGAAGACCTAAAGGGTTCTAGCCTAACTTTGCACAAGGGTACGAGCCTAGAATCTTCATAAACAGTGTATCGTGTCTAATTCTATTTAACATCTCTGAGACCTTGCTGTCTTTTTGATGTCCTTCAAAGTCTACATAGAAATTATACTCCCACGTATTTTCCCTAGTTGGCCTTGACTCTATCTTTGTTAGATTGATGTGGTTTGTATGAAAATTCTCAATTACTCTAAACAATGAGCCCGGCTCGTGTTTTATTGAAAATATTATTGATGTCTTGTCATTGCCTGTCTCAGAACTATTCTCTTTTGACAGAACAAGAAACCTAGTATAGTTGTTCAGATTATTTGCGATATTATCCAAAATTACTGGCATCTCATATCTCTGTGCAGCATCTTTACTTGCAATGCATGCGCAGTTTCTCTTGTTTATGTTCTTGACTATCTCTACACTTCCGGCAGTATCGTAGGCGGGAATTGTCTTCATGTTGTGTCCCTCAATAAATTTCCTGCATTGGCCTAGGGCCTGTGGGTGGGAATATACCGTATCTATCTCGTCAATTTTTCCTGTCCCTATAAGACAGTGCTTTATCCTGTGATAGGTCTCACCTGTAGCATTCAGTGCTGTCAGATATAACAAGTCATAACTCTCCCCGACACTTCCTTCTAGGGAATTCTCTACTGGCAGTATGGCATATTGTGTCTTTTCACTAACGGTGCTCTCTAGTACCTCTGCAAACGTGGCTAGTGGTACGGTCTTGATTGGTTCATTAAAAAATGACCTTGCGGCCGCCTCGCTATACGCACCTCGTTCACCTTGGAACGAAACATGTATCATGTGTTAACCTCTCAGTTTCACAAAATCACCGTTTCCAAAGTTTGAAGAAAGTTTTCTCTCATCAATCCATGCGCAGTCTACGCATTTTAATGCATCACGCATAGGAACAACCGTGCCTCCACACTTTCTACACTTTGTGAACAAAACCCCCAAACTCCGTTCATTGATTGCTGCATGAATGGTACCGTTAAGATGATTGAGAATCTTTAGTGTGACAATATCATTAACTAGTGCTACATTTCGTATCCTTAAATCACGTGTTCCACACACACACTCAACCTTGGATGTAGTTGGCTTGCCATTAATATAATCAATTGAAACTGCAATCATTGAGGACATTACTGCAGCAACTTTCCCAATAATGATGTCTCCTACCTTTGGTATGGACAAGAGCTTTGGATGATTTATGCTGACAATTCGTGATTCCTGGTCGAGTTCTTTCTTCCCTATAGCCGCTGCTCTGACCATATCTCCATCATCAAAAGCATTGTTTCCTGCCTCACATTCCTCAATGGATGCTATCTCGTCTCCTGGAAATATCATATCTTCGGGCATATTGAGAATTCTTGTTTTTATGATTATAATTGTTTATGGCATGATCCCTATAATTTCACGAGCATCTGAACTATCCCTGTATCTGTAATTTGGAATTATCTCACACATGGCCTCAAGTTTACAACATTTACTTTTCAAAACCATACAATTAACTATCATACACAAAACCAATGATCATGAAAGCCCTAGTATATGATCAATATACTGACGACGATGACTTTGCTAAAATCTTAAAGATCAAACAGATTCCAATACCCAAACCCAAAGCCCGCGAGGTAATCATCAAAGTAAAAACTGCCGCACTAAACTATGACGATATCTGGGGGATGAGGGGAAAGCCTTTGACAGTACCTTTACCTCACATCTCTGGGACTGATGCTGCCGGCGAGGTCTCTGCTGTTGGCAACGATGTAAAGAGCATCAAAGTTGGAGACAGGGTTGTCTCACACGGAAACATGTCTTGCAGAGTTTGTAATGCATGCACTGATGGCAGAGAATTTGATTGCAGATCACGGACAATCTGGGGTTTTCAAACAGGCCCGCTTTGGGGTGGTTATTGCGAGTTTACTCATCTTCCCGAAGTCAATGTTGTCAAAATTCCAAACGGTGTATCATATGATGAGGCAGCAGCTGCATCTATGACCATGTTGACATCTTGGCACATGTTAGTTGGCAGGGCAAGGATTCAGCCCGGACAGCTAGTCTTGATAATGGGTGGAAGTTCCGGAGTAGGTAATTATGGGATTCAGATTGCAAAACTTTTTGGATGTACTGTCATTGCCACTGCCAGTCCTGACAAGCTAGACAAACTCTTAGATCTCGGGGCTGACTATGCAGTAGACCACAGAGCAGATGATTGGCACAACAAAGTAAGATCAATTGCAAAAAAAATTCCCAAATTCGGAGACGTTTCTGGCGTTGATGTAATCTTTGAGCACATCGGCGGGTCTCACTGGAATAAGGAACTGACACTGCTAAACTATGGCGGAACAATTGTTACGACCGGTGCAACTACTGGATATGACGCCAAGACTGATCTACGTCATATCTTCTTTAAGGGTATCAATATCTTGGGCTCGACTCAGGGAACAAGGGCAGAACTAGAACAAGGCCTGTATTGGATGTCACAAGGCAAAATAAGATCTGTAATTGACTCTGTATATTCTCTAGAAGATG
Source organism: Nitrosopumilus sp. UBA526 (assembly GCA_002506665.1). Classification (GTDB taxonomy): domain Archaea; phylum Thermoproteota; class Nitrososphaeria; order Nitrososphaerales; family Nitrosopumilaceae; genus Nitrosopumilus. The sequence continues at coordinate 4,436 of DAXZ01000060.1, forward strand.
CCGCCCACGCTCACACAAAGATGCTCAAAGGCAAGCTGTTTGGAAAAATCTTAATCAAGCCATAAATATTATCTCAAAGACTAGAGCCAGTGCGAGATCTCTAAATATTCTCCTACATCCTCTTTTCGTAAAATTCTGAGAAGTGCCTTTGCCTGCGGGGTTGACAAGACAGGCATGTCAAACTGGTTGTCTGTTGAAATTCTCGGACACGCAACCTGGATAAAGGCATCTATTCCTCTAAGATTTCTCAATCTGTCATTTGTTATATCAGTCAACGCAAACAACTGAACTTGCTTTCCTTGCTCTTCTAACTCTTTTTTTATCTTTAATGCAAAAACCTTGGAGAGCTGTCCTTCCTTTAATCCTACAATAACCCCAAACGTATGAGCTTCGGCCGCCTTGTATATTGCAAGTGTGGCCTTTCTTTTTAGTTTCTGGGCAAACTCTGTCACCTCTCTGACCTCATTAAAGTACGGGTCTAGGACATATGTCGGCAGATTAGTTGATAGAGCCACTCCTGCTGCATGAAAGTTGCTCTGTCCCAAAAAAACATAGGCATCCACTTCACTTTTTAGTTCTGATGCGGGATAAAACTCGCAGCCAAAGACTTGGCCGTCATTTAACTGCCCCTTTCCCTGTCCAATCTTTACTTTTACTTTGCCGTCTGTCAGGATTTTTTCCACCCTATCTATTTGGTTCAAGTGCTGGCTATCTGTGACTAGGGAGACTGTCTTTCCCTGTAGTATCTCTGTACATTTTTTTGCAACATCATCAAAATCTACATCATCAAATGCATCAATTAGAATTGTCTCATCTAGTGACTCTGTATTAATTGTGTGTCCGATGTTGAACTGAATATCTGATCCAAGAACCTTGGCACCGTTTGTATTAAGATCACACGTTCCCCAGGTCGTATCTGCTAGAACATATGCCGGAATTCCAAACTTTGCTGTTATTCTCATTGCGGTATCCTGAACTTGAGGAAGTATGCCGTCAGGACCATTCAGCGAGACTGATGCGGGGTTTTTCTCTCTTATCTCTCTGAAAATTCTCTCCTCATCTACTATGATCAATTTACCTTCAACCCTGATTTTATTAATTTAAATCAACTGTAAATCTAAAAACTTTAATGCAAGCAACAGACAAAACAACTCTCAATGTAGGATTTGATGATACTGACTCGCCAAAGGGCATGTGCACTACATTTCTGGCCTACAAGATTGTTGATATGTTACATAGACAAAACACAGAATTTTTAGATTATCCGAGACTGATACGATTCAATCCCAACATCCCATGGAAGACTAGGGGAAACGGTGCAGTATCTATCCAAGTAAAGACTGCGAATCCAGCTAGAACTAAAGACAAGATAAAGAGCATGGTATTGGAATACTCTGATACTGCAAACGGTGCAAATCCGGGCCTAGTATTTCTTCAAAGTGATCATGTTCCTACACAACTCGCTGAATTTAGCAGACTGGCCTTGTGGCAACTGATCAGTAGAGGAACTGCCAAAAAATTTACCAAAACAAACAATCTCGAATCTCATTATCAAGGCAATGGACAAGGACTTGTCGGCGCTATTGGTGCAATAGGCTACGACTTTGATGATCATACTATGGAACTCTTGAGTTATCGCAAGAGACTGCAGTTTGGCAAGCAAAGAAGAATATCTGTTGACAGCGTAAAAGACATGCAAGAAAAGACCTTTCCTGATACGTTTAACAGCTTTGACACAAAGAAAGGACGAATTCTGATTGCCCCTCATGGACCGGATCCTGTCTTTTATGGAATTAGAGGTGAGAGCGCGGATTCGTTGTTGCATGCCACAAAGATTCTCAAGACCTCTGAAAAACTAGACGGTCATATGATTTTTAAATCAAACCAGGGAACAGGTGATCATCTAAAAAATAATCTGACATTTGAAAATATGAGACCGTTTGCATCCGGCAGGATTACGGGAACAGTATCCAACATACCCAAGACTCTTAGAGGCGGCCATGTATTTTTTAAGATTATATCACAGGGTCACGAATATTGGTGCGCCCTCTACAAGCCTACTGGAATCTCCACTATGGCATCTCACCTGCTAAAGGGAGACAAGATATGTGGAGGCGGCGGAGTCAGACGGGCCTCAAAGAACTTTGCACGAGTCATAAATTTAGAATTCCTTGATGTCATCTCTCTTGTAACCCATATCATGGTATCAAATCCCGAATGCAAGAAATGTCACAAAAAAATGAAGTCCAAGGGCAAGAATCAGGGCTTTGAGTGCATTCGTTGTGGAAAAACGGCTCTCAAGAAAATTACTAGCATAGTTCCAAGAAGAATAAAGAGACAGCTCTATCTTCCAAAGATCTCGGCTCACAGACATCTCACTAGGCCGCTACAAAGGATTGGAACAGTCAACAGATCATCGGAATTTGACAAATCACTTTCGTGGTTTTGTGTTTATGGAAAGTAGCGGGGAGTAGATTTGAACTACTGAACTGCGGGTTATGAGCCCGCCGGGATGACTTTGCCCTAAACAGTCTGGCTTCCCCACCCCGCTGAACATGAATAAAGTTGGGCCGTATATACGCTTTATCTTGCAAAGTTTGGTTATCTAAAATTAATCCGTGTTATCTGGAGACGTGTTGTTACTGTTGTGTAATTTATCAGAACAAGATCTTTGAATTGAAATCATACATCTAATACGCATACTTGCGTAACTCACTCGGAGGCGTTCCTTCCTTTAGTACAGATTTGGGGGGGCACAACCTACACTCTGAAACCAGCCTATAACACACAAAACGAATCAAGGTCAGAACCGTACAAATCCATTAACTCTCTATCTTGCCTGTATGGCATTTATCCAATTAAAACTGTCTCCAAAAAAGATGCTCTATAGACAATACATGCATTCTTGAAAGTAATTAATAGGATCTGAAAGACGTCTCTTTGTGGATAAAAAGATCCAGATTGCTGCAATTGCAATAGCTGTCGTATTTTCCGTATTGGTATTTACATCTCCTGATGACCCAATCCCGTTGCCTGAACCAAGATCGACTCCTGAGAATGATTCTGTAACTATTATCGCTGAGAACCTTGACAAGCCCCGTGCCATAGCAGTCTCAGATGACAGAGTCTTTGTAACTGAAAAAGACGGAATTATAAAGGTCATACAAAATAATCTCCTGCTAGAATCCCCACTAGCTGTACTGCGTGGAGCAGACGTGTTTGATGGCGGACTGTTAGGTATAGCTCTACATCCAAACTTTTCTACCAACCACTACATGTATGTATTTTTGACGTATGATGAGGACGGCATCTTGTGGAACAAGATACTGAGAATTACTGAATCTGAAAACAAGCTGGTCAGTGCAGATATTATTATAGATAAAATTCCCGGCTCTTCATTTACAAATGGCGGTTTTATCAAATTCGGACCTGATGACAAACTATATGTCGGCACAGGTACCGTCTCTGATGACTCGCATCTACCACAAGACCCGGACTCGTTGTCTGGAAAGATTCTAAGACTAGATGATGACGGCACCATCCCTGATGACAATCCCTTTGATGATTCGCCTGTCTATTCACTAGGACACAGAAACCCTCAAGGTATGACATGGGATAGTGACGGACGCATGTTTGTAGCAGAGATAGGACGACAAAATGACGAGATCAATCTGATACAGGCAGGCAAGAACTATGGATGGCCTGAGCAACAATGTTCTGGAGATAATTTTGAAGATGCAATTTTATGCTATGACCCAAGCATAGAACCCGGAGGCATATTGTTTTATTCTGACAAATTACTAAACCTAGAGTACCCCTTTGTAATGGCCTCGATGGGGGCGACAAATCTGTACCAACTAGACTTTGAGATGGGGCTAGAATCTCAAAAACCCATTCTTAGTGGCATAGGGCGTATCCGAGATGTTGTAGAGGGGCCTGACGGAAGTCTTTATGTAATAACTTCAAATACTGACGGAAAAGGTTTTCCAGACAGTATGGATGATAAACTAGTGAGGATACTGAAATAAGATGACAGACTCGTCAATACCAAGGTTCTTTGAAAAGACTAGAAAGGACAGACTAGATATCGTTGCAGACTTTGCAGATCTCTCAGATGACGAGATGGCCATACTACAAGATGATAACGGAGGAATCTCCTTTGAAAAGGCAGACAAGATGATAGAAAACGCCATTGGGATGTTCTCACTCCCCTTGGGCATTGCCACAAATTTTAGGATTAACAAAAAAGATTATCTCATTCCAATGGTCATTGAGGAGCCCTCTGTGATAGCAGCTGCATCCAAGGGGGCAAAGACTGCACGAGCCAAAGGGGGATTCACAGTTCTTGCAGACAAATCTTACAGCATAGGCCAAGTCCAGATACTGGATGTTGATGTTTCTGCTGCAATTACACAGATAAAAAATTCTACAGACAAAATTCTTCAACTTGCAAACTCTAAGAGCAGTACCCTATCTGGGATGGACAAAGGTGCCAAAAAAATATCATGCAAGGAGCTTGATACTCCATCTGGCGTGATGCTCATAGTTGAGCTGCTAATTGATGTCGGTGATGCAATGGGGGCCAATATAACAAACACAATGTGTGAAGCAGTCTCGCCGCTAATTGAGGAGATCACCGGAGGAAGGGCACTGCTTCGCATTCTCTCAAACTATTCCACCAAAAGAATGGCTACGGCAAGAGCCACCTTTGAGAAAGAGTTAGTGGGGGGCAACAAGGTCGTTGATAATATCATATCTGCATACGAGTTTGCCGACAATGACGTGTACAGGGCAGTAACTCATAACAAGGGTATCATGAACGGGGTGATAGCCGTTGCAAACGCAGTAGGTCAGGACAGCAGAGCCATCGAAGCTGCTGCAAATGCATATGCATCACGTTCTGGAAGGTATGGTTCCCTGAGTACATGGAGCAAAGATTCCAATGGAGACCTGGTTGGAGTACTACAAATCCCTCTCTCTGTAGGTGTTGTAGGTGGAATCGCCAACGTTCATCCTACTGCCAAGGCATGCGCCAAGATTCTGGGGGCTAAATCTGCCCAAGAACTCGCATGTGTCATGGCGGCCGCCGGCTTGGCTCAAAATTACAGTGCTCTTTGTGCTCTTGCCACTGAGGGAATTCAAAAAGGACACATGCGTCTTCATGCAAGAAACCTAGCAGCAGCTGCCGGTGCTACGCCTGATCAGATAGACCAAATAGTGCTACAAATGACACAAGAAAAACAGATCTCACTTGACAGGGCAAGAGAACTGCTTGGGCAAATCTAAACATGCGATTATATACCTAAAACACCAAAAACTGAGAATGTCTAAAATAAAATTTGCCATTCCAAAGGGTAGCCTAGAAGCTGCCACCTTCAAGCTGTTAGAGAGGTCTTGGACTCGGGTAAACAGAAAGGACAGGACTTATCGTGTCTATCTTGATGATCCTAACATTGTTGTAAAGATGCTCCGTCCACAAGAGATACCTACACTAGTTGCAGAAGGACTCTATGATGTAGGAATTACCGGCAAGGACTGGATAGAGGAGACTGACTCTGATGTCAAACCCATACTAGATTTAGAGTATGGCAAAATAAAACTGGTAGTTGCATTTCCTGACAAGTATCTCTACACAAATCTTGATGAGATGATTGCAGACTATGGCAAGAAAAAAAAGACACTTCGCATATCATCTGAATATCTTATGACTGCCTCAAAGTTTCTAAAACACTCAAAGTCTTACAAAAAATACTATGGTTCTAAAAATCCATTAATTGTCACCCCATGGGTACGACTCGGAGAAAACAAGAGTGTACAGATTCATCTATCATTTGGAGCAACTGAGGCAAAGCCTCCAGAAGACGTTGATGCAATAATGGATGTTACAGAGACAGGTACTACTCTAAAGCAGAACAAGCTCAAGATAGCTGACGAGGTACTGACATCGTCAGCACACCTGATTGTAAACAAGGAATCACTCAAAGATCCTAAAAAACGTGAAAAGATATTTGATATTGTAACCCTTATTCGAGGCGCAGTTACGGGCAAAAAGTTTCTGCACCTCTATCTTAATGTCGAGGAGAAGAATCTAAAAAAACTCTTGGCACAGATGCCTTCACTCAAGAAACCCACAACAAGTCCCCTAAGCCAGCCGGGATGGTATGGTGTCAATACTGTAATCAAAAAAGAGGAATTCTACAGGCTTGTCCCCAAACTGCGAAAGATTGCTCAAGGCCTTGTAGTGCACGAGCCACGACAGATACTTGAACTTGAGGAGATAAAGCGCGACGAAGAAAATTGATGCGAATAATCAAGGTATCTGATGTTGAAAGGTTTGCAGCAAGAATTGTTCCAAAACAGCCTCAGAACAACAAAAGTATCGTCGAGTCTATAATTCGAGATGTCCGAAAAAACGGCGATGCGGCAATTCGCAAGTATGAGCGGAGATTCAGCAACGCCAACATCTCTATACTGCGCCTGTCTGCAAATGAGATCAAAGACGCATACAGCCAGGTCTCAAGAAAAGAACTTGGAGCACTGCGTTTTGCAAAGGCTAGACTATACAAAACCGAGTCTACTGTCATGTCGTTACTAAAAGACAAAACAATAAGCCATGACGGAACTAGGATCACTAAAAGATTCGTACCCATCCAAAGTGTTGGATGTTACATTCCGGGGGGACTAGCAAGGTATCCAAGCTCTGTAATCATGTCTGTAGTGCCTGCCAAGATTGCCGGAGTCAAGAGAATTCTAGTTGTATCGCCGCCAAACTCTGATGGAAAAATTGATCCACTAACTGTTGTTGCAGCCAACATCTGCGGAGCAGATGAGATCTACAAGACAGGTGGCGCACAATCCATTGCGGCACTATCATATGGAACAAACTCTATTCCAAAGGTTGACAAGATTGTGGGACCCGGCGGTGCATTTGTCACCACTGCAAAGTCCCAAGTCAGCATCACAACAGGAATCGATATGCTTGCAGGTCCAACTGAGCTTGGAATCATAGCAGACAGCTCTGCAGACCCCAAATATATCGCACTAGATCTGATCTCACAGGCAGAACACAGCAGTGATACCTTTTGTTATCTGATAACCACATCTGCAAGACTTGCTACATCTGTACAAAAGACAGTGTCTGAACTAGTACAGACAGTCAAGAGAGGAAAAATTGCAAAGTATGGTCTTGAAAATAATGGATTTATTGGAATATGCAAGACCTGCTCTGATATGGCAAGACTTGTAAATATACTGGCACCTGAGCACCTACAGATAATGACTTCAAATCCCAAATCCATAGCTAACAAGGTCTCATCAGCTGGCCTAGTCTTGATAGGCAACAACACCCCCTCATCAGCAAGCGATTATCTCTTGGGCTCTAATCATATTCTTCCTACAGGCGGGGCCGCAAAGACTAGGGGTTCTTTGTCTGTATTGGACTTTGTCAAGATAAACACACAAATCACATCATCAAAAAGGGCACTAGCCAGGATCTCAGAACATCTTCAAATCTTGGCAGACGCTGAAGGACTCTCAAATCACTACGAAGCAGTAAGGGGAAGACTAGGTTGAAGAAGAACTGGTTTGCAAAGGAGGTCAAGAGACTCGGTTCTATTGAGGGATACAAAAAGCCAGAACTAGTGCAGGACTCTGTAAAGCTTGACTCGAATGAGAACTATGCCATTTCAAGACAGTTTCAAAACGACATACTTGGAGCAGCAAAAAAAAACTCTGATATCAGGGCATATCCACTTGGAGGAGCAGAGAGACTTATCTCTGCACTATCAAAATTTACCCAGATGCCTTCATACATGATTGGCATAGGTAACGGCTCTGATCAAATACTGGATATTATTCTATCTCACTTTGCATCTGACAAAACTAAAATACTGACCTCTGACCCTTCCTTTGGATTCTTTGAGGAGCGCTGCAAGCTGTATAACATACCACTCGTTGCAGTTTCGTTCTCAGATGATATGAAACTAGACATCAAGACCATGCAAAAAAACTCAAAGAACGCCGAGATTTTATATCTAGACTCTCCAAACAATCCTACTGGATTTCAGTTCTCAAAGCGCCAGCTCGAAGACCTCACAAAGTCTTTTGAAGGACTTGTAATCATAGACGAGGCATACGGCGAGTTTGGTGATTACTCTCTTACACGTATGACAAAGACACATGATAACCTCATAGTCATCAGGACACTCTCAAAGTCATTTGGTATGGCAGGACTCCGACTGGGTTATTTCATTGCAAACAAACAGTTTACCGAGACTTTTATGCGAGTTCTGCAGTACCCGTATCCTGTCAGTACCATTACCATCGAGTCTGGAATCCAGGCATTGGCAAGAGCGGGCCTGGTGCGAGATTCCATTACAAATATCAGGGCTGAGCGAAAGAGAATCATAGAGACCCTGCGCAGCTATGATGCCTTTGAGGTCTTTGATTCCAAGGCAAACTTTGTCCTCTTTGATGCGCACGGCTCGTACAAACGTGTCTATTCTGCCCTGGCAGAGCAGGGAATATCGATAAGAAAACTCGGCAAGATTGGCAGCCATGATGGCTGTCTGCGGGTCTCTGTTGGAACAAAGGAGATGAACTCTAAATTTCTGCTGGCAGTTCGTGATTTGTTGGGATGACTCTGAGTAAAATTTCTAACGGAGTATATGCAGACAGCTCTCAGCTTGGTGCACTTTGTGATACAGACGCCATAATCTTTGACTGTGACGGGGTGCTAGTTGACATAACAAAGTCATATGATCTGGCAATCACAAGGACTGCACGACATGTACTGAAAAATATGGCAAACATTACAAATCCCATTGAAATTGATCGTACCATAATTGACGGATTCAAGTCTACTGGGGGATTCAACGATGAGATTGATTTGACATATGTTGTCATACTCTGCATCACTGCTGCCAAACTACTGGAACGAGATCCTACCGGCTTTATTTTTGATGTGATAAAAAATTCTGACTCGACTGGCATTGCATCTGTAGAGGCATATCTTGGAAACATGGTTGACATATCCTTTATTACAAAACAGCTCTCCTATCCTGGGTCAGGCAACATACTATCTCAGATATTTGATCAGCTCTTTTATGGCCCGCAGCTGTATGAAAAACTGTTTGCCAAGTCTTCTGACTTTGCAGACCCGGGACTAATTGAGCAAGATGATGTACTGCTAAATGATACTTTGATTGAGCACCTAGTAGAACGGTTTGACTCAAAGGTTGCCATGGTGACAGGACGGGGACGAGAATCAGCATCGCATTCGTTGGGTTTGTTGCTATCAAAGTTTGACCTGTCAAATTCCGTGTTTTTAGAAGACGAGTCACGAGATCTGGCAAAACCAAACCCCGGTTCCCTTCAAAGCTCTATTCGGGGGATGAACTCTGTCTGTGCTTTGTATGTGGGCGATTCCATGGAGGATCTAATCATGGCACAAAGGGCCACTAAACTGGGATGCAAGACCATATTCTGCGGAATTGTGGGCACAAGTCAGGATAAACTAGAACTCTTTGAGAGAAACGGTGCCGTCTTGGCACTAGACTCTATTCATCGATTACCAAAGGTATTAAATTTAGAATAGCATATCAGATCTGTATGATATCTCGCAAAGCATCAATTAAACGAAACACAAAGGAGACCCGCATCTCTGTATCTGTAACTCTGGATGGACACGGCAAGACACATGTCAGGACTGGCATAAATTTTCTTGATCACCTGATAGTGTCATTTGGCAAACACAGCATGATGGATCTAAAAGTTGATGCAAAGTCAAATGACAACATAACACATCACCTAATTGAGGACACTGCAATTACTATGGGACAGACCATTGACAAGGCACTGGGCTCTAGAGGTAAAATTACACGGTTTGGTTATGCCTCTGTTCCGATGGACGAGTCTCTTGCAGAGGCCTCAATCGATCTAGTCAGGCGTCCATTCTGGAAGCTTGGACTGGATATTAAACAAAGCAAGATCGAAGACATGACAAGCGAAGATCTAGAGCATTTCTTTCAGTCACTGTTGCAGAACCTAAGCTGCTGCGTCCACCTTGATGTCAAGTATGGAGACAATGATCACCACAAGGCCGAAGCCGCAATAAAATCACTTGCTGTCGCATTAAGAAATGCATCGGCATTAGACAAGAGACAAAAAAACGTTCCAAGTACAAAGGGTTCGATGTAATGGTACGTGTTGCAATCTTTGACTATGGCGCAGGAAACATATTCAGCTTGAAAAACTCTCTTGAAAAGGCAGGAGCTATAGTTGATGTGATTACTGATCTTGACGGCACTGACACATATTCCGGCCTATTGCTTCCTGGCGTAGGCAACTTTGATCCTGCCATGAACAGCATCGGTCTCTCAAAGACTGAATTTAGGGAATATGTGCAAGACATGCCTGTCCTTGGAATATGTCTTGGGATGGAGATGTTCTTTGAAACAAGTGAGGAGGGAGAAAAGCGCGGTCTTGATGTGATGGCAGGCAAGGTAATAATACTCCCACCTTCTATGAAGGTGCCTCACATGGGATGGAATAACTTGGAGATAAAGCGCCCCGGCAAGATTCTAGAGGGAATCAGGGACGGGTCTTGGGCATACTTTGTACACTCGTATAGGGTCAAACCCGAATCTGATGGCATAATAACTGCCGAGTCTGACTATGGAGTCCGTGTACCTGCAGTAGTTGAGGAGAAGAATTTCTATGGCACACAGTTTCATCCAGAAAAGTCTGGCACTGCAGGCAAGACGATGCTTGAGAACTTTTTAAAAGAGTGTACGCGATGAAGATAATTCCGGCAATTGATCTGATGGACGGCAAGGTTGTCAGACTGTACCAGGGGGATCCTGACCAAAAAACAGTATATGGTGAGAATCCTGTGGAGACTGCAATAAATTTCGAGTCTGCAGGCGCCGACATTCTTCACCTAGTTGACTTGGATGCCACACTTGGCAGAGGCTCAAACCATGACATCATTGAAAAAATACTCGGGTCTGTGAGCGTCCCAGTTCAGGTTGCCGGCGGGCTGCGCAGCAGATCATCTGTTCTCAAAGCCGCAGGACTAGCGCAACGACTAGTGCTTGGTACACTTGCATTTGAGGACAAGTCACTGCTAAAGTCACTGCTATCTGAGCTGGGGCCTGACAGAATAGTGATCTCAGTTGATCACAGAGACGGCAATATTATGATTCATGGCTGGCAGAAGGACACTGGAATACAGCTAGTGCCTGCAATCGTCGAGTTTCTCAACATGGGCTTTACAGAATTTCTGCTTACAAATATCAGTCGTGATGGCACCATGGAGGGGCCTGACCTGGGGTTCTTGCAGCAGGCATGTGCTTTGCAAGGCGCAAACATCATTGCAAGCGGGGGGATCTCTGGTATTGCAGACGTGATATCTGTAAAAGAGCAAGACGCATTTGGTGTAATTCTTGGACGGGCATTATATGAGAAAAAGATCTCAATTGAGGAGGCAAAAAAACTATGACACTTACCAAGAGAATTATTCCATGTCTTGATGTCAAAGACGGCCGAGTAGTCAAAGGCCTGAACTTTGAGTCAATCCGGGATGCCGGTGACCCAGTCAAACTAGCGGCAAAGTACAGCAACGAAGGCGCCGATGAACTTGTCTTTTTAGATATTACGGCATCTGGTGAGCAGAGAAAGATAATCAAAGAACTGGTAAACAAAGTCGCATCTGTAATTGATATTCCATTTACCGTGGGCGGCGGAGTAAATTCATTAGAGGATGCAAGAAACATCCTGCTTAACGGGGCAGACAAGGTTGGAATCAATACCGGTGCAGTAAAGAATCCTGCAATAATTACAGACCTGATGAAACTGTTTGGACGGCAGTGTATTGTAGTAGCTATTGATGCAAAAAGAAACTATACCATAGATGACACAAAAAATATCTTTACCGAAGATGATAGACAGTTCTGGTTTGAGGTCTTTGTATATGGCGGACGAGAAAAGACCGGAATTGATGTGATACAGTGGGCAAAGAACGTAGAATCTTTGGGTGCCGGCGAGATACTGCTAACTAGCATAGATAAGGATGGAACAAAGGACGGATATGACACACTGCTTACTAGAAACGTAGTGGACTCTGTCTCCATTCCAGTAATTGCGTCTGGAGGCTGTGGAAAGCCCGATGATATGGTTGATGTGTTTGCGACATCTGATGTGGACGCAGCCCTGGCAGCATCGATATTTCACTATGGGAATTTGGGGGTAAATGGCGTAAAGTCATACCTAAAGGAGCGGGGGATTCCTGTAAGGTTATAATACTAAATCCTGTGATATCTTTTTGGCATGGAACGTACAATTGACGAGATTGACTTTGAAAAGGGCGGGGGCTTTGTGCCGGTAATAGTTCAAGACGTTAACACAAAAGATGTGCTGACACTAGCTTATGCAAACAAGGAATCATTAGAACTTGCAAAAAAGACCAGAAATTCTTGGTTTTGGAGTCGTTCTAGAAACAAACTTTGGATGAAGGGAGAAGAGTCTGGCAATACCCAAAAGATCAAAGAGATCCTAGTAGACTGTGATCTTGATGCGATAATCTATCTTGTCGAACCATCAGGGCCTGCATGCCATATGGGAGAACGTGTCTGTTTTCACAATGATATAAAGTCCTAGCAGACAGGTGCAAAGCGTTCCTCATCACCGGGAAGTGTCTGATTTAATATATTAAATTCCAAGCTTGGATAGTCCGTACCTCTAAAGACCACAGTCCATTTGCCTAGAATATCATCTAGTGTGCACAGTCCTAGAGCCTCTATTAGTTTTATATCCGTGTAATAGTTAAACGATTCCTTGTTGTTTCCATTAAACGGAACCGTCTGGTATACTGTATAGTGGGTATCATTTGTCTGTTTTAGAAATGCTATCTGTCCTTGCTCATCTGTCCTCAAACCATCTGTACGTATGAATATCTTCTCTCCAAGTAGATATTCCAAACGATCAAGCTGGAACGGTCCTGATGTCTGCCACACACTTGATGCTGGTTCAAAATTATTCTCCTCTTCGTTTTCCTCTAGGGTTGGAATCTCTAGCTGTTCTGTGGACTTTACTAGCTGGATACTAGTTACTGATGCTATGATGATTATAATCACACCTGCAACTATGATGAGGCCCTTTCTCATGCTGGGAGCAATACACAAAATCTCTAAAAACGTTTACTTTTGTTCTAGCTTGAGGCGCAGAGATATTTACCTGAATCCTCAGTATTTTGCCATCTGTCTAGTTCTGTGTAGACATTTTTTCTACGGTCTATTGCATGAATCATCACATGATTTGCAGGCTCGTCTAGCTTGTAGACTATTCTGAACTTTTGATCATTTGATCGGAGGGATCTCATTCCATTAAGATTTGCTGTGAGCACCTTTCCCATCGTGGGAGTATTCTTTAACTGCTCTATCAGGCCTTCAAGCATCTTTCTGACCTTTTGGTTTCTCTTTGTAATTTTATACAGGCCCTTTCTACCAAAGTCAGTGATACTTACTGAAAAGGTACCTTGGTTTTTGCCTTTGTTTTGTTTTCCTTTTTCATGCATGCTTTCTACGGTTATTGTATAATATTTAATCCCGTTCACCTAAACAAAGTTAATAAGTTAACATCATTAACAAAATTAGCAATGGCAAAGAACCTGAGAATACACATAGCACCGGTGGGTTTTGAGTTTAAACGAGTTACAGAACCTCTCGTTGATATGCAAGCAGACAAGGTGTATCTAATTAGATGGGGGCAAGACATTGACCAGGCTACCAAATTTTTAACTGCGATCAAAAAAGAGTTGGGAACAAATCACAAACACATCCAAATCAACGAAGTCACCCTAGATCTCTGGGATCTCTATGAATGCATTGAAAAATTTCGAGAGATCATATATGACGAAAAAGGAAACCACATCTACATTAATGTCTCAACAGGTACAAAGATTACTGTTATCGCTGGAATGTTATCGTGCATGTTGTGGGATGCAGAACCATATTATGTCCGTGTAAACTATCACGATACAAAAATCAAGACTGTACATTCTGAAGATGTAGAAAAACCAAAATCATTACCAGTCCATAAAATAACAAAACCAAAACCAGAATTTATCAAGATCTTGAACCTACTACAGGCTAATGACGGAAACATGAGAAAACAAATCATGATCAAAAAATTAGAAGAGATCAAAGTCCTAAGAGACAGAGACCAATCTGGTGATGACTTGACACCGTCTGCCATGCATAGCCAGTTATCTGCATTGTTGAGACCCATGGAATTAATGTGGAAGTATGTAACAGTAAAATCTAGTGGAAGAAAAAGTACAGTTAGTATGACTGAGCAGGGAAAGAGTGCATTAAAGATATTTGGTAGCCAATATGCTGATGAGGACATTGAGTGAATATAGTTTAATTTGAAATTTCATATGCAAACCGCCTTTTCATATGCCAAACAAAGTTTATACACATACACGATAAATCTCGGGTATTGTTTACTGGAATAATCCTGGGAACCGGAACAGTGGAGAAGATCTCAGAGGACACCAAAAATCACTGTGCAATCAAAATGTCAGTAAATCTGGGAAGACACGCAAAGGGACTAAAGATTGGGCAGAGTGTGGCACTAAACGGAGTCTGCCTTACTGCTACAAAACTCTCAAAGTCTGTCTGTGTCTTTGAGATGATCGAGGAGACTGCCAAAAAGACAGATCTTGGAAATCTAAGCAAAGGGCAAATAGTAAACATAGAACGTAGCCTCAAAGCCGGAGATAGACTAGAGGGACACTTTGTTCTAGGTCACGTAGATGGCGTAGGAACAATCAAAAAAATTCTAAAAAAACCAAAAGAGATCAGAGTATGGTTTGAGGTTCCAAAAAAACTATCAAGATTTGTTGTAGCAAAGGGCTCAATTGCAGTAGATGGTGTCAGTCTGACCATAGTTGACATCAAGGGCTCTCGTGCATCAGTATCGCTTATTCCTCACACGGTTAGCAACACAAACTTTGATACCAAAAAGACAGGCGACAAGGTTAATATTGAAACTGATATTCTTGGGAAATATATCTTAAAGCATGACTAGTTATCTACAAATTTAGTGGTAATTACTAATTTTTGAGTAAGCTTTATAATCCGATTTAAAAAGTCTCATCCTATTGTCACTTGAATCGGCGCTAGAATCTCTAAGACGCGGGGAATTTGTTTTGTTATCTGACTCTGAAACCCGGGAAAATGAGATCGATATGGTAGTAGCTGCCGAGTTTGTTACACCTGAACACGTTGCCCGAATGCGCCAACATGCAGGAGGACTGTTGTGCATTGCAATTGAGAACAGCTTTGCCGCTTCGCTGAACTTGAGATACATGCACGAGATTCTCTCAGAGTCTCCGATACCCAACAAAGAGATGATAATGGGTCTAGCACCTTATGGCGATCATCCGACATTTTCATTGTCTGTAAACCACTATCAAACATATACGGGAATCACAGACCGTGACCGTTCTCTTACAATTAACGAGATGGCAAAGATTTATCGTGCAGAAAACAGCCAGAAAAAATTTGTGTCTTCCTTCAAGACCCCGGGTCACATCCCACTACTGATTGCATCACAAGGATTGCTAGCTGCACGTCAGGGGCATACGGAGATGTCTGTCTATCTAGCACAGCTTGCAGGTCTAATACCTGTGACTGCACTATGTGAGATGATGGATGCTGAGACCTATGCCGCACTGTCTGTTGAAAAAGCAGAAAAATTTGCAAGGCACAATGGGATTCCACTCATTGATGGTGGAGAGCTCCTAGAATACGCAAAGGTGAACTAGTCTTGAATATCGCAATAGTTGTATCAGAGTTTAATGAGGAGGTGACATCAAGAATGCTTGCAGTCGCAAAAGAAAAGGCACATCTGATGAAACTCAAAGTCTCTCATACCTGTATGGTTCCTGGTGCATATGACATGCCTATCATCGTAGATTCGCTGTTAAACAGACCAGACATTGATGCCGTAGTCACTCTGGGGGCTGTAATAAAGGGACAGACAAAACATGATGAGGTTATCCTTCATTCGACTGCGCGGGCCTTGACAGACCTGTCACTCAAATATCACAAACCAGTATCTCTGGGAATCTCAGGTCCTGGAATGCAAAAGAGACATGCCTATGCTAGGATAAGGCCTGTAGCCGAACGTGCCGTAGAAGCTGTTGCAAAGATCTCCGATGAACTACAAAGGATTCAAAGATGATTCAGCTAAGCATATTAAAAATTGCCAAATATGGCTCATGGACTCTGACTCTGGGAAGTGACAGAGAGCACAAACTGCAGATGCTTCAGGCCTCTCTTTACAAGGAGGTGCAAAAGCTGTTCTCTGAGAGGAACTGTCTGGTATTTCTGAACAGATCTGACGAGTTTTTTGTAATATCAAACGGGTTAGATCTCAAAGACCATATCAGCATACAACAGACACTTGAGGGGATATTTGATATACGAATTACAATATCTATTGGTTATGGAATCTCGCCGTTTGCGGCAAACCTAAAGGCACATGAGGGAATCCAAGACCGAATCGTTCTAGACTCTGAGCACAACATCTTTGGATTTGTAAATGGCAGAGCTGATTCAAACATCTCAATAATGCATCTAGATGTAGATGATCTTACTTCGAGAAGAAAGACTGACTCGCCATATGAGATCTCATCTACAATCTTTGAGCTGTACTCAAAGATGTCAAAGTTCTTTCTGGAGAGAAACTCTCTTACATTCTTTATGGGCGGGGATAACTTTATGGTTATATCAGACGATGAGGCAAAAAAATCAGTACAAGACTTTATTGATATGATAAAAGACGATGATAAAATCTCCCTGAACTGCGGCATAGGCAATGCCTACACAGGCCGAGATGCTGCAAAACTTGCAACAAGATCTCTTGATACCATACGTAAACTCCGAGACTCTGGAAAAGAAAGGCTTCAGGTTTATGAGATACAATGTTGATAAAAAATATCAGCATACTCTCAGGCCATGACCTAGACTTTGTTCCAAGTACTGACATTAGAATTCAGGGCAATAAATTTAAAAAAATCCAACCAAACATCAAGCAAAATACAACCGAAGAGTCCCTTGACTGTCAGGGACTATTAATGATACCTGGCCTCATAAACGCACATACACATATTGGTGATTCCGTTGGAAAAGACATCTCTCTAAATGATACGGTAGATGAAAAGATTCATCCCGTGTCTGGAGCAAAATCAAAGATTCTGCAGAACACATCTGACGATACTATAATAGACTTTATGAAAAGCACATGTCGCTCGATGGTTCGCAAGGGGATTACCACCTTTGTTGATTTTAGGGAAGGCGGGCTAGATGGGGTACTATTGCTAAAAAAGGCCATGTCTGGCATCTCACTGCGTTCAGTAATTTTGGGGCGCACAGAGTTCTATCAGGACACAAAAGCGATAAGGGCAAACACCTCTTTTCCTAGCACAAAGTCTGCTGAACTGCTTGGATTATTACAAAAATGTGACGGTATTGGCATTAGTGGAGCAAATGAGAACAGTACATCGGTACTGAAATATTATTCCAAGACATCCAAACTTCGGGCAATCCATTGTGCAGAGACCAAACAGAGCGTTGCTAGATCCAAAAAAATCACCAAAATATCAGAAACTGCCAGAGCCCTGATACTAAAACCTGACTTTCTAGTCCACATGACTCATGCCTCAGAGACTGATCTTCGGCTGGCATCAAGAAAAACAAGGGGCATTGTAATCTGTCCTAGGGCCAACTCTGCACTTGCCGAAGGGATTCCCAACATCAAACTAATGCTAAAGTCTGGCTGCACCCTTGCCTTGGGTACGGACAACATAATGATAAACTCGCCTGATATGTGGAGAGAGATGGATTTTATCTGGAAGGCAACCATGGGAACATACAAGAAAAGAATAGATGCAAAAGAGATTCTCAAGATGGCCACAGTAAATGGCGGCAAAGTTCTAGACAAAAACATTGGAACTATAGCGTCTGGCAAAATTGCTGACTGTATATTTCTAGACAAACATGCATTAGATATAGAACCGATGCACAACCCACATGCATCTATAGTTCATAGAGCATCTGAATCTGCAATCAAAGCCGTAATGATGGGAGGAGATATTGTACATGGCAATATATGACACACACGTAATACTAAGCGCAGCTATATCCATTGATGGAAAGATTGCCACAAGAACCAGAACTCTGAATCTCTCTTCACATGAAGACTGTATTAGACTGCACAAACTCCGAACAAAGGTAGATGGAATTCTTGTCGGAAAAAATACCGTAATCAAAGACAATCCTTTGCTAACTGTACGACACGCGCAAGGACAGAATCCTGTTAGAATAATATTGGATTCTAGAGGTGAGATATCTGCAGAATCAAAGATATTACAAACATCTAACAAAGTTCCTACAATAATTGCTGTATCAGAACAGATCACTAGTTCTCATCTAAAGAAACTTGCCAAGTTTCCTGTTGAGGTAATAATTACGGGGAAAAAATCTGTAAACATAAAATCACTGTTGAGAAGACTCTCAGAGAAAAATATAAAGACCATCCTAGTTGAAGGCGGAGGAACCACAAATTGGGAATTTATCCGGCAGGGACTCTTTGATGAACTAGTCATTACCGTCTCGCCTTTTCTAATCGGAGGTGACGACTCTGTCTCCCTTGTCCAAGGGGGCGGGTTTGCCAAGATCACAAAATCTCCTAATCTGCGTCTCAAATCAATCAAAAGGCTCAAAAATCATCTAGTTTTGAACTATCTCAAAGTGTAAGTTATTATACTTTATTCAAAGTACAATTACAAGATGGTAGTAAAAACAAAAAAGAAAGTTGCCCCAAAAAAGAAAGCAGCTAAACCAAAGTCTAGAAAACCAGCATTTGGTGGATATGCAATCAATTTTGCAGGACGCACTGAAACTATAGAACATGTCTTTGGCAAGAAACCAATTCCGCCAAGCGAAATGACCAAAAAGATTTGGGCGTTTATAAAATCAGAACATCTCTCAAATCGTTAAATCCACATGTTAACGAATCATCGTTAACTATCTTTTAATTTCTATAATCTTTCAACTATGTATCATGTTTGAATAGAGTTATCATATCAAATCTCTTTGTAATTCAATGTTGTCATTCCATAAATCATTCCACAAAGTGATGGTGTGTTAAATTATCATAAAACCTGGTTGATTTTAAATTTACAAAGTAAAATAAAAAAATAACTTTGACGCATATAGTAAAATTGGCATGATAATTTGAGCCCATCATAAATCACTAAACCTCGTTGTCAATTCTCATAAAATATGATAAAACGAAATTAATATGTGTGAGTTGAAAGATAAGCAGATAAAATTTATGCTTTGAAATTATAATACAATTATTATTCTCTGATGTTTCATCAATGATTCAAACTCTTATGCAATCAAAACTAGTTGCTAAATGCCCTTTACTGTACAGCTGAATTTTCTTTATCCAAATCTCTTCTTTTTGATGGGAGGGGGTGATTTTTCTACAAAAGATGAGATAAAAAAACAAGAACTTTTAAAAGAACTAAAGGATAGAACAGATGCTCTCTTAAAAAAACAAAAAAGTGCAACAACAAAATCAGAAAAGATGACCGTTGCAATAGGAATTGGAAAGATTGTTGAAAAAATTCTTCCTGCTCATAAGAACTTTGATCTAGTTCCTGCTGATTGTAGATTTCTTGCAGAGCCAATAGACATGATTGTATTTGACGGTGTGTCCCAAAACAAAGTAGATAAAATTGCTTTTATGGGTGTAAAGACTGGCAGTTCCACCTTAAACAAACATCAAAAACAAATTTGTGATGCAATTAAAGAGTATGTATTCAAGTTATATCCTAGTAGGGGTTATGACTTTATGAAGGTGAAAAAATGAATACAGATACAGAACAAGACATACCTAACACATTTGGTGTAACTTGTAAAAACAAGTACCTGACCATAGCCATGGTAATGGGTGGACTTCAGTTTGGTTCATGGAAGTTTGAGGATCTACCAGATGATGTCAAGAAAAGACTACGTGACTATTTGGGTGATTATCATATAGGCGTACCAAGTCAACATTAATCTACTTCAATTACTTCAATAAAGTATGACAGAAACAACACAAACGCCAAAGTCAGAAGCTCCAAAGTTCCGTGAACTCTTTAAGGAATTTGTTGATAGTGTTAGAGTTGTAGAAGACAATGTACTCTTTGAGGTTACCAACATTGAAGAGGACTATGAGAACGACCATGATGACCCAGATTGGAAATTCCCAGATGGTATAATCAGCAATATTAAAGGATGGTATGATAACATTCCTTCACACTTTGGTCAAGCACAAAAAGAAGGACTGGAGCTGCTGGCAGAACTTGAGAAAGAATGTAGTAAACTCACAGATCACGAATTTGTGAAAACTGAGTTTGCAGCATACAGAAAGTTCATAGAAGAATACAGAGCAGACTATGAAGGTTTTGTAGATAGAGGCGTGAAATTTGCAATCAGACGTTTTAGTGAAGGCAAACACGTTGAACGCTCTGAAATACGAAATCTACATGATTGGACATACACAGCAATTCGTGTATTGTCAGACAATCCACATGAGGTACTTGATGATCTCAGAGACTCATTAATCTACTGTGAACCAGATGAGGAATAATTCCCTCCTATTTGGCTACTGGAAATCAAAAGAGACTGAGTTTGATTATGTTGATGTAGCAGCACCATTTCAGTTTGATAGTGAAGATGAGGCCCTCAGTCATGGTGAGGACAATGCACAAGAATATGTGTTAAAGTCATATTCTAGTGGTGGTCATGACTTTATGAGGGTAAAAAAATGAATACAGATACAGAACAGGACATACCTACACATTTGGCCCAACCTGCAAAAACAAGTACCTGACCATAGCCATGGTAATGGGCGGACTTCAGTTTGGTTCATGGGAGTTTAAGGATCTGCCAGATGATGTCAAGAAAAGACTACGTGACTATCTAGGAGATTATCGCAACGCCCAACCAATTCAATAATGTCACCTTACTATCCAAAAAGACTATAGATCTTCATTTACAAGGGCCTTCACAAAGAAATTATTGAAGCAATTAACACGAAATCATATGACTGCCAGGTATTGCGTGTAGCAGACAATGGTGAGGTCACATACGAATGAAACATTCTAAAAATGATATTGTTTTACGTATATGTCTGGAAGTCTTCTAAACTGTCCATTAAAAGAGTGCCAGTCACATAAAGTAATTTACGTTCTGTGGGACATGATTCAGATAACAAAATTTTAAAAGCTGAGTTTACCGATTATTCTGTCTATCACTATTATGATGTTCCATCACATATTCATGACGGATTAATGAATGCAACCTTCTCATGGAAAATATCTTGTGGCAAATGTTAAAGGCAGGTTCGCTTACAAGAAAATACGTTAATTTTAAAATAAAAATATCTCTCAAGGAATCAAATTCTAGATTTCAAAAATAATTTAAAAAATACTGTAGCAATGACCTGGAATGCAGCTTGAGCGAGAATAGCACCCAAGTCTTTTGATGGCCAGAGATAAATTGAGACAGATTTGGTTTAAGGATGGAAAACTAGGCACGATCTAACCGACTATGTTTATTAATTTGTTCTACTAGCTATTAGTGTTCCGTTGTGGATACAACTAGAGCGACCGCAAGGAAAGCTCAGGAACAATTTTTATTATCTCACTGAAATATTTCCTTCATAGGGTTTTATATTAAATCTCTAATATTGCTCAGAATAATCTTGCATATCTAAATAACTTCTTTCTTGAAGAAATGATAGACAAGTCCAAAAACCCACAAATTATAAAACTGGTTCTTGCGTTGAATCACCATCATCAATATACTTGGACTATTTCATCTAGATCTAATTCTGTTTTGATATTTTCTTTTCCCAGATAATTAAAAAATCATTCAAACATTATTATCAATCCATATGCAAGTGGATCAAATGGGGTAGATGTCATCAATCTATGAATCAAACTCATTCCACAAAGTGGTGGGGTGTTAAATTATCATAAAACCTGACTGATTTTAAATTTACAAACTCTAGCATTCCGTATCTTGAGAGCTCCCTTCCAAATCCACTGTGCTTTATGCCACCAAACGGAATTCTAGGATCTGAGATTACCACATTATTGACACTTACTATTCCCGACTCTATCTGTCTAGATATTTTCTCTGCCTTTGCAAGATTCCTTGTCCAGATGCTTGCGCCCAACCCAAACTCACTCTCATTTGACAGACGGACTGCCTCGTCTTCGTCTTTGACTATAGTGATGGGAGCTACCGGTCCGAACGTCTCCTCTCTTGCAATTCTCATGTCAGGTTTTACATTTGTCAGAATTGTAGGCTTGTAAAAGAATCCCTTTCTGTCAATCTCAGAGCCGCCCAAAAGAATCTCAGCACCCTTTTGCTTTGCATCCTCTACTATGCCAGATATTGTGTTAAGGCTCTCTCTGCTAGAGATTGGCCCCATGTCAGTCTCCATCGACATGGGATCTCCCACCCTAAGTCGTGATGTATTCTTGATAAATAACTCGATAAACTCATCTGCCACACTCTCTACTACAAAGAATCTCTTTGAGGCCACACAGCTCTGGCCACAATTGATGAATCTACCCTTGGTAGCCCCCTCTGCTGCCTCTTTGATAATTGCATCATCTAAGACAATAAAGGGATCATTTCCACCTAGTTCTAGGACACACTTTTTCAAGTTGCTTGCAGCTCTCTGTCCAACCTTAGATCCTGCATTAGTACTTCCAGTAAATGTCACAGCACTAATATCTGAATCAATCAGATGATTAGCAGAATCGACGCTTCCTACCACGGTCTGAAATATCCCCTCAGGAACCCCAGACTCTGTAAATGCCTTTTGAATCTCAATGCCAGACTGCACTGTTACTCTGGATGGTTTCATGACGATTACGTTTCCTGCCATCAGGGAGGGGGCAGCAAATCTTAGTGCCTGCCAGTAGGGAAAGTTCCATGGCATGATAGAGCCGATGACTCCGAGTGGCTCAAATGTCAGAAAACTCTTTCTTGCATCCGTGTTTAACACCTCATCAGAGATAAGACTGTCCCCATTGTCTGCATAAAACTCTAATGCCCAAGCGCACTTTTCAACCTCACCTATCGACTCTTTGAGGGCCTTGCCCATCTCAGTTGTAGCAACCTTTCCAAGTTTTGTCTTGTTCTTTTTTAGATATTCTACCAAGTTGTAGATATAACTCCGGCGTCTCTCATAGTCCTTCTTCCACTCGTTATATGCCGTCTTTGCCTTTGCTACCATCGCAAAGACCCCGTCTCTATCCATTGTAGAAAATGTCTGGATCTCCTCTCCAGTCGTTGGATTGATGGTAGTGATGTTGCTCAGGGATCTACTCTGAATATTCTCCTATTTAATCTGATGACTATGTTTAGAATATCTGTTGCATGTCTTTTTTGATATCATCGATCTTTCGCTGATATGCCTTTTTTGATCTGTCGTTCTTTTTCAGATTCAGTACCTTCTGACATGAAGGACACTTGAACATGCCATCAAGTGCACTCTCAAAAGTCACTCTAGAACAGTCCTCGTTACCGCAGTGATAAAAGTCAGACGCGTTCTCATAGTCTAGTCTCTGCTGTAACCTCTCACCAATCTTTTTCTTTTGGTTCTCAATAAAATGCTCAACTTCCTCTCTTCGTGTTCTCCATCTATAGACAAACCATCCCTTTCTCTCGTCCTTGACTCTGATTCCTGTAATGAGGGACTTGCCAAACAGGTCATAGAGCACCCTTCTTACCATGTTGATTCTAAGACCGGTAGAACTTGCAATCTCCTCGTCTGTGGCATCCTCTGCCTTTAGGAGGGATCTTGCAACCTTGAGATATTCATCTCCACCTATCATTGAGGCGATTCTGACAAAAGGATCCTCGTATCTGTCTACCAACTCTAATCTTTCCTTGCACTTCTATTATTAATCCCTTGTATCTAGTCCTGATATCTCTTTGGCATTTTCTCCCAAGAATGACTTGTATAGGAGAACTGCATCTGACTCGTCACTTGCACCTACAACTATTGCCGATCCCTTATTCATAAAACTGACACTGAAATCATTGGTTCTAAGTGACAAGCCAAGGTCTCCCTGGTTGTCAACTGTGAATCCTTTTTGTTTTGCACGTGTTATTACGGCATCAACGTCAAGTGCAAACATTTTGGGAGGCGTAATGGCATAGGTTCTCTTGCCTGCGTTGCGTCCACATAACTCTTCTACATGGTGTTCCAAGAAATACGAGACCCCCTCTTCAAGTCCTTCTTTTGCACTTTTTATCTTACCTGTACCGCAGACAGGACACTCGTCAACTCGAAATGTTCTGGTGCTGTTAAAATCCATATTTTCTAGGTCAATGTGCAATATTCTCTTAGACAAGCTAGGTTCTTTTCCGATGATTATCTTTACTGCTTCAGCTACCTGGATTCCGCCTACAATTGAGAGTATGGATGGGTGTACTCCCTCTATACTGCATGTTGGCATTGTATCTTCATCTAGTTCAGGAAACATGCAAAAGTAGCATGCACTTTTTTTGGGAAGTACAGTAAATGCTTGGCCTGATACCCCTACAGCAGCCCCTGTCACAAACGGAATATTCGAGTCTACACATGCCCGGTTTAAGGCATATCTGGCATTGACGCCGTCGAGCGCATCAATTACAACATTGCATCCCTGTACAATCTCAGATGCATTAGAGTCATTTATTGATATTTCAAGCGGTTCAACTGTACAGTCAGGGTTTAGTGTCTGTAGCTTTTTTTTGGCAACTGCTACCTTGGTGCGACCCACATCATTTTCATTAAACATTGTCTGTCTGTGCAGGTTTGAGATCTCTATTACATCTCTGTCAACTATCCGCAATGCACCTACCCCCATCGCAGCTAGTCTAGATAGTATGGGATTTCCAAGACCGCCTGTTCCCACAACACAGACCTTGGCTTTTTTGAGTGCTAGCTGCCCGTTATATCCAATCTCTTCTAACATAACTTGTCGTGAAAACCTATCTAGTTCTTTAGCAGACAGTTCTGCAGAACCTCCTGCAACTGCAGGCAGAATATAGATCTCATCGCCATTTTTCAGTGCAGTCTTTAGACCATCAGCGAACTTTGCGTTCTTGCCGTTGATATAGATGTTAATCAGTGACCGTGGTGTGCCGTCTGCCTCTAGTACCCTGCGCTTGAAATCATCGCCCATCATCTCTGATACCTTGACAAACGCATCAGACAACGAGTTAGAACTTATCTCTGCCTTTTTCTCCCCGCCGCCTCGATTTAGTACAGATGGAATGGTAAATGTAATCTCTGCCATCAGTTTGTTATCGTCTCCCCGGGGTCTGCCTTTATTATTGATGGTTTTTGTAGCACACTCATTATTGATTCTGTAGCCTTGAGGCCGTTGCCTGTAATATAGCAGACTACCTTATCATTTGCATCAATTCTGCCCTGCTCTACCATCTTTTCAAGTACAGATATTGCAACACCGCCGGCAGGCTCTGTGAATATCCCTTCGGTCTGTGCAAGTAACAATATTGCATCAAGAATCTCCTGATTATCAGAGGATTCGGCAAACCCGTTGTACTGTTGTAATCGTTTCAGGACATACCTGCCGTCTCCGGGATCACCTATTGCCAAACTCTTTGCAACGGTATCAGGATTCTGGACTGGTATTACATCACTGCTTTTTCTCTTAAACGCATCAACTATGGGCGCACATCCTTGTGCTTGTGCTGCAGTAATGTGCATACCTGATACATCATCAAGCAGTGAGACTGTCTCCAACTCCTCAAAGCCCTTACATATTGCATTAAGCATGGCGCCACTGCCTACTGGCACTACTAGATGGTCTGGCATATCCCAGTCTAGCTGTTCTGCCACCTCGTATGAAAATGTCTTGGAGCCTTCTACATAATGAGAACGCATGTTGATATTTACAACACCAATTTTTTCCCTGTCCCCTACCCGTGCTGCAATTCTGTTTGCATCATCATATGTTCCATCAATTGCTGTGTACTTTGCACCATACGAGAGCGCCTGGGTAATCTTTGCCATCTCTAGATTGCCTGGAGCAAACACATGACATGGAAGACCCGCCTTTGCAGCATGTGCTGCAGTAGCTGATGCCAAATTTCCAGTAGACGCACAGCCAACAGCAGTCAGTCCAAACTCTTTTGCCTTGGATACTGCTACTCCTGCAGGCCTGTCCTTAAATGAAAACGTTGGATTTACAGAATCATTTTTTATGTACAAATTATTTAGCCCCAACTTTTTGCCCAAGTTCTCTGCCTTGATGAGTGGAGTCATGCCGGCACCAATACTTATGATATTTGATTTGTCTTCTATTGGCAGCAACTCAAAGTATCTCCAATAGGTATGCTCACGAGCTGCAAACGTATCTCTACTTAGTGCGGGAAAGTTATATTTTACATCAAGCGGTCCAAAACACTCCTCGCACACATAGATAAAGGCAGTCGGATACTCTCTTTTGCATTCCCTGCACTGTAGTGACGTCCTAGTCAAGATCAGTACATCCTCTTGTACCATACATAAAAAATCCTAATATCAAGTTAAGTAATACTAAATTTATCATAATAAAAGTTTAGTGAGATGTGTGCCTATCTTAGCTGCACATTTTTGCCGCTCTTGGCAGGAATTATTCTCTGCTTTGCGTTTGGAAATTCTAAATCAAACTGTCTGCCGTCCTGAATTCTATCCAAGAGTACTGCTAGGGCACTAATCTCCGAGTGGGGCTGGCCTCCTACTCCGACATTATAGTCTGCTAGCTCATAAATCTCCCTTGGAACCTTTCTAGCACCTACTATAATTAGCAGGTCTGACTCGGCTTGAATATCTCCTTGTATGCAGTTTATACTCTGGCCATACATTGAGAGATGAACAACCTTAAAGCCTTCTTTCTTTCGTCTCTTGATGATACTTTGCGAGTTATCAACAAACACCACCTCAAAATCTCCACCCCAGGTACTGTTTATCTTTTGTATGGTATCTTTTATCTCTGGATTTACCTCAGTCATGTAGATTCGTCTTGCACCAAAACTCCTTGATACTAGTGCAACATGTGTTGTAACTCTGTCATCTCGTACAAGACGTTGCCCTATCCTGACTACCTCAATTGCCAAATGTTCCTCCTACCTGCGAATGCTCTTTTGGCTTGTCAGCATAGGCTATTTTTTTAATCAACTCTTTTAATTTTTCAATGTTCTCTCCGGTCTTTGCAGATACTGAGACAAGTCTGCCGCTGTCAAGATTGAGGATGTCTATCTTTTCTCTAATCTCGTCTGCTTTTGATAAATCAGACTTTGTTAATGCATAAACTAGCTTGTGCTCCTTGACATCAAGCTCGCCTAGCGTTCTCATGCAGCTAGAAAACTTTTTTCGCAGTTCTGAGACGGTGTTACTTGTGTCAATTACCAAAACTACCACATCTGCATGATTTAATTCCTCAAGTGTAGACCTGAACGCATCAATCATGTATGTGGGAAGTTTGCTGATAAAGCCCACAGTATCTGAGATCAAAAACGGCTCACGGTTGATTACCAGTCTACGTGTGGTCGTAGTAAGGGTTGTGAACAACTCTTGTCCTTGGTCTTTTTTCTGGCCTGCTGCCTTGTTAAACAGTGTCGTCTTTCCCGCAGACGTATATCCTGCAAGTGATACTGTCTTAAACCCCAACCTCCTTCTTGCCTGTCTGTGCAGCTCTCTTTGCCTTCCTGCCTTTTTGAGCTTTGAGCGCACTGTCTGCATTCTGTGTTTTATGTCATTATAATATACATCGACTTGGAACTTGCCTATCCCCATAAATCCCGGCTGTTCTCCAAGATTTGCAAGTCTGACCTTCTCCTTTGCTCTGAGCATCTCGTATCTTAGCTGAGCTAGCTTTACTTGGAGTTTTGATTCTGCACTTGATGCCCTGCTCTCAAAGATCTCCAGGATTAGCGCCTCTCTGTCTAGTATTTCTCTGTGTAGCGCAGTTGCAAGGTTATAGTTCTGGCTTGGTTTTAGAATCTCGTCATAAATTATAACATCTGGCTTTAATCTGTCTGCTATCTCTCCAAGCTCTTCAAGCGTCTCCACGCCTATCCCACATCTTGGCCTCTGGAGAAATTTCTGTCTGAGTGTATGAATTATCCTGTATCCTGCAGTATCGCACAGGCCTCTGGCCTCGTTTATCGAGTCTTCCTGGTCATATGTAATTAGGATAGCCGAGCTTGTCTTGTCAGGTAACATCGTAATACCAGAAATATTATGTCTTCTTTAATGTCTTTTCGACATTCATGTTTAGGACTATCTCTGATATGTCACTTGCATACTCTGATATTCTTCTAATGTTCTCAGTCATCCTTCTGACCCTGTATACCTCATCGGCTTTCAATAACTTTGATGCATCTGCCACCCTTTTTTCATACCTGCCAATCTCGTTTATTCTAGTTATGGTCTCCTCTGCCTGGTTATAGTCTTCTTTGAATAATGCTAGAGTAGAGTCATCAAGGGCAGACAGACAAAAGTCATTCATCTCTTGGAGTCTCTGCAGGACCCCTTTTTTTACAGACTTTCTAAACTCTAGTAAATCTTTTGCAATAAATGCCGCATGATCTCCTGTTCTCTCAATGTTCTTTACAATGAGTCTATACCCTAAACAGTCTCTGGCATTTCTAAATCCCATCTCCTTTTGCATATGCTCGTTTTGTATAGCAATCTTTAGCTGACGGATTATGTAAAATCCAAATCTGTCTACCTCGTCATCAGCATTAATCACTTCTTGTGCTAGCTCCGGATTGTTCTCTCTGACTGCTAGGATTGCATCACTAAACATTGACTTTGCTAGGTGAATCATTCTCTTGAATGCCCCATCTACTGTCAGCTCTAGCACATTGACTAGTACCTGGACTGTAATTCCATCACTCGAGTCAGAGATTATCTCAGAACCCATAAGCATCCTCTTTACTGCCTCCTTTACGACATTTCTCTGCTGTGCGCTCAGTCTGCCATTTTTTGGCTTTACATTGATTGTCTTGAATCCTAAAAAGTACAGTGATATCAGCTTTCTGACAATAGAAGTTGTCTCTTTCTCGTCAATCTCTATTATTGCATCTTCTTTCTTTTGTATGTGGGACTCGTTTCTTGGGGGATAAATCTCCAAAACAGACGAGCCACGTCTTACCATCCTAAGTTGATCTCCCTTCTTGAGACCTAGTTCCATTACCCACTGCTTTGGCAGTGAGACGATATACGATGATCTCCCGGTAAACTGAATCTTTCTTGTCTCTCCACCTTCCATGATCTAAAGAAAAGATGTCATTCTATATAGTTTAATCCTTTCACTATAGACTAATATTTAGAAATAATTCTAGATACTATTATTGGATAATATCCTAAAGATACAACACACACTCGATGCGCTCTTTGGAGCCGGCACATCACGGCTGTTACCAAGAGACATTGAGATGACCTTTTCACGAAAGAACAAGAGGATAAGGACAGTCTCACACAAGGGCAAGCTGCTGTGTACCCTGAGAATTGACGGGAGCTTGGCAATCAGTATATTTTTTGCCCAGATACTGCTACGTTCCAAGAGATTCCACGAGAAATGTGTTGAGATAAATGCCGATGCTGCCCCCTTTGTAGAGCAGGGAAGATCTGTGTTTTGCAAACACGTAATCTCGTGTGGAAAGAACATACGCATCTCTGATGATGTTCCTGTATTGTTTGAGGGTGCAGTGATTGCTGTAGGCAAGGCAGTCTTGTCATCTGAGATGATATCTGATTTTAACCGAGGAGTCGCCATCAAGGTCAGGGATAGTTTAAAAAGTCGTAGTGGGAGCATATAGTATTATGATGAGAGGAGGCAACCGTGGAATGCGAAGAATGATGGACAAGATGGGTCTAGATATGAATGAACTCTCTGGCGTCCAAGAAGTGATAATCAAGACTGATACCAAAGAGATCATCATCTCAAAGCCCTCTGTCAATGAGATGAAGACAAAAGATAACTCTATCTTTACAGTTACTGCAGACAGCTATGAGGAGAAAGAACTAGAGGTTCCAATATTCTCTGATGAGGACATACAGCTAGTCAGCCAGCAGGCAGGTGTTGATGAGGAAAAGGCAAAAGGAGCTCTAGCAGAAGCCGAAGGCGATCTTGCAAGAGCTATTTTGCTTTTGACTACGGGATAATTCTTTGGAATACAATAGATGGCGCGTTCTAGGTCTTTGACAGAATCTGTAACACCGTATTTTTATGGTATACTGTCAGGGGCACTTGTTTAGGTCGTGTCTAGTTTTTCGTCCCTAAACCAAAAGGTTTAGATCCAGGTACTATTTCGTCAAGATCATGGAAGATTCCATTTTGTCAAAAATAATTTCAGACCAAAAAGACAAGGTTGAAGAACTGACAAACAAGGTTGAAGATCTGACAAACAAGGCTGAAGAACTGACAAAGGTGCATAACGAACTGACAAACACGATTGAAGAACTGACAAAGGAGCAAAACGAACTGACAAACACGATTGAAGATCTAGAGAAGAGACTGAGCTACTATGAAATGTCAGGGTAACTATACCATGGGTTGCCGGAAACCGAAAAGGGATTACGACGGTGTCGTGGGATTCACTATATCCTGAGACATTGTTAGATCAATACTGGACACTAATTTTTTTGCAGATCTAAATCTTTTCTCGGATGTGATTTACACACCCGTATATCTGATGGAATTGTGCAATAAAATTCGGGATAAATTGAATGATTTAAGTAATGGAATTATCAGGTTTGAAATATGAGCATGGCCGAATCCAAAGTTACCGGAATCATCAAATCTCTACATGTTCTCGAAGATGATCTAGACTATCTGAATAATACGGCAGAAGATATGAAGAAACAGCTATCCATCAAGGCCAAAACTGGGATTGACAAGCTGTTAGAAAAGACCCAAGAGATGGCCACAAACGAGGCCAAAGCAATTATTGATGCAGCTAAAACCAAGGCGGCTACAGAGTCTGCAAAGATCACAGAAGAGGGTGATGTAAAACTCTCAGAGATACAATCAAAGATTAATGCCAACTTTGATGAGGCAGTAAAGTATGTAGTGTCTACTATCTTAAAGACATAAAATCTGTTCTATAGGCTTTTTTCAAGATATCTGTTGGTTTCTCTAGCTCTATTGCACCTTGTTTTATCATTTTTTCTGGCCATTTTAGGTTATCATTATTTACTGCAGATTTTGTAATATATAGCGGCCTGCCTATCCTCAACGTCTCCTGACCTTGGTATAGTGCACCACCTGAATCTTCTGACTCTATGATTACTGTAGCATCAGAGATTAATGCCATAGGTATGTTACGTAATGCAAAGTCATCAGGTGTTGCCTTGTGGCCTACCGGATACTGTGAGATGACAAGATGATTTTTCATGATCTCTTTTTGCAGCTCGAGGTTTTCTCTTGGATATGTCTCATTCAACGGAGTCCCAATGACTGCAATGGTTCTACCACCGTTTTTTATGGCAGTCTTGTGTCCCATTGTGTCAATTCCTTTTGCAAGTCCACTTACTATAACGACATTGTTTTGTACCAAGACTTTGGTAATCTCTCTGGCATCTCCAAGTCCTTTATCTGATGCCTCTCTAGAACCAATGATTGAGACTCGTGGGTATGGGATGGGAATCTGCATTGCACCCTTGTAGTAGATTTTTTTTGGCTCAAACTTTGATTCAATATCATTTAGCTTGTATCCTAACAGATCTTTTAGCTGGATAGGTGTAGTCATTTGTTACGTTTCGTATTATGATACTGTTATTTAGATATGTAAATAGATATCATAATGTCAGTTCTATTCCTAGAAAATTATACTTTTTATAAGATGCTCAAAATTCACGTCATCCTTTGAAGTATCACTCTACCTTGTTCTGTTAGTGTAAACAGTTTTCCTTTTCTTAGGCCATGTGTGGTGCATTTTATCAGATTTTTAGACTCTAACTGTTTTAGGGTTCTTGAGACATTGGTGGTCAACAAATGGGTTTTGCGCGATAATTGTGTTGGTGTGGCGTTGTTTGTCTTGCCCAACGCTTTGAGTATTTTACCCCTGTTTGGTGCGGCCAAGACAAATCCCTGTTGTAGATCTGTAGCATCTGGCATATTTATCGGCAGGTCACAGTCGGTATGGTTTTTACTATTCTAATCATTTTATAATCAAATAATGATCAGTTTATTATCAGAGGAAATTATCTGGCAATATGGTCAGAGCAAAGAAAGCAAGCAAATCCAAAGATATTGATCAATACACCCATGGCAACAAGAAAAGACCAAATAATCCACCGGTCGGTCTAGTCACACCTAAAACAGATCCTGATCAACCTCGGAAAAAATATTCATCTGATCCCAGGCTGGATCCACAGTTGCAATGGTCAGGCAAACAAGAAAATTCCGAGTTTGAAGTTGATACTGTTTCATTGCATGTCCATGAGAGGATAGATCCTATTACTATTTTAGCCAAAGTAATGAAGTCAGATCAAACCAAGCAAGAAACCATGTTTAATTATTTTGATGCTCCTGAAAATAATCCACCTTTACGAGAAGCAATTGATTTTTACAAACACGATCAAAATTGGTCAAATCGTTTGATTGCAGGAGATTCGTTGTTAGTGATGAATTCGCTTTTGGAAAAAGAAGGAATGGAAGAAAAAGTACAGATGATATACATTGATCCTCCTTATGGAATCAAGTATGGTTCTAACTTTCAGCCATTTGTAAATAAGCGAGATGTTACAGATGGTAAAGATGAGGATCTAACTCAAGAACCCGAAATGATTAAGGCATTCCGAGACACTTGGGAATTGGGCATACATTCGTATTTATCATATATGCGTTACCGTCTATTACTTGCTAAAAAAATGTTAAAGACGTCTGGCAGTTGTATTGTACAAATTTCCATAGAGAATGTTGGTAGAATCCGTCTTATAATGGATGAAATATTTGGTGCAGATAATTTTGTCAATATGATTACAATACAAAAAGCCACATCGACATCAAGCAAAACCCTAGATAGTGTTAATGATTATTTGCTTTGGTATGCCAAAGACCACAAACAACTGAAATACCGCGAGTTATATCTCAAAAAAGACTTACCAAAAAATGATTCAGGTTTTAGATTCTTGGAATTACAAGACGGTAGTAGAAGAAACATGTTCCCCTCAGAAATGTCTGACTCAACCACAATCCCAAAAGGATCAAAAATATTCATACATGGAGGACTCATATCTAAAAGTGGTGATGGAAGCGTTGAATTTGAATTTAATGGAGAAACATTTACCCCCGTCAGGGGTTCTTGGAAAACATCACTTAAAGGACTATCAACTCTAGCCGCAAAAAACCGAATCGTTAAAAGTGGTAACGGCATATATTATGTGAGATATTTTGACGATTTCCCATACAGATCTTTTCACAATACTTGGACTGATGCAATGTCATCCTTTGCCAAAATGGTATATGTTGTACAAACAAATCCAAAAATAATAGAGCGAATCATGTTGATGATCACGGATCCGGGAGATCTAGTCTTTGATCCTACCTGCGGTTCTGGCACGACCGCATTTGCCGCTGAAAAGTGGGGAAGACGATGGATTACATGTGATACATCTAGAGTTGCATTGGTATTAGCAAAACAACGACTAATGACTTCAAAATTTGATTATTATCAATTAAACAATTCAAACGAAGGAATATCTTCGGGATTTGAATATAATACAGCTCAACATATTACCCTTGGATCGATTGCAAATAACGCGCCACCTGCCACAGAAACATTATACGATCAACCAAAAATACAAAAAAATAAAACTAGAATTTCAGGACCATTTACTGTCGAAGCAGTACCTGCACCAACTGTTCAATCAATTGATGTCTTATCTGAAGCTCTCGATAATTCATCTTTCTCAAATAAAGTATCTCATCAGGAACAATGGCGTGATGAATTATTCAAGACAGGAATACGAGGCAAAGGAAACCAAAAAATTGAATTCAGCAATGTAGAAACACACCCTGCAACAAAATGGCTCCACGCAGATGCCGAAACAAAAGAAGACGAACCAAAGCGAGTAATGATATCTTTTGGTCCAGAACACGCACCATTAGAACAAAGACAGGTGTCTCTAGCAATAGAAGAGGCACAATCTCTGATCCCACAACCAAAAATGATTATATTTGCAGCAATGCAGTTTGATCCTGAAGCTGCTAAAGACATTGATGAGCTAAAATGGCCCGGTGTCACAATTTTAAAAGTAGAGATGAATAAAGACCTGTTAACAAATGATTTAAAGAAGAAACGCTCAAGCAATGAATCATTTTGGTTGATGGGCCAGCCGGACACAGAACTGGAAAAAACTAGGGATAAAAAATACACCATCAAAGTAAATGGCTTTGATTATTACAATACAAAGACAGGAGAAATTGAATCCGGCGGTTCATCAAAGATCGCAATGTGGATGTTAGATGCAGATTATGATGGCAGAAGTGTATATCCACAGCAAATATTTTTTCCAATGGAACAAAAAGCAGGAGGTTGGAGCAAACTTGCAAAAACTCTCCAATCACAAATTGATGAAGAACTAATCACTAAATATCAAGGAACAGAATCAATTCCCTTTGAGGCAGGTCCCTCTAGACGAGCTGCTGTCAAAATTATTGATGATCGAGGAATTGAATCACTGAAAATTATTAATCTTGAATAACAATGTCGGGAATTGATAATCTTATCATCTGCAATCCTTATGAAGAGCCTAGCAAACACTGGAGATACGATCGCAACCAAAAAAAGTTTGAATTGATGCCAGGTAGAAGACCTGCTGGATTTTTGATCTCATCTACAGACAGCAAGATATTTGATGATCCGGGAGAATTTCGAGAGTTGGAGCTAGTTAACAAGATACGTAGCAGAGTAAATGATTGGAGACAACAAGGTTACCCAAATGTTACTGGTATTACAAGACAGTTGCTTGAATTCTGGAATGACAAAAACAAGCGTGAGAACAAGCTCTTCTTTTGTCAGCTTGAGGCAATGGAGACATTAATTTGGTTAGTTGAAGTATCAGAATCAGCAAAACAAGGAATAAAAATTCCTTCAGATGGTGGAGAATTCCAGAGACTCTGTTGCAAGATGGCAACAGGTTCTGGCAAAACAGTAGTCATGGCAATGCTGATTGTCTGGCAGATAATCAATAAAGTTACTTACCCACAGGATGTACGATTTACCAAAAATATCTTAATCATGGCACCCGGGTTGACTGTAAAGTCAAGATTGCAGGTGCTACTACCAACAAACGAAGACAATTTTTATGATCTGTTTCAGATAATACCAGATCAATTTTATGAAAAGCTATTCCAAGGTAAATGCAGTATACATAATTGGCACACATTGATGCCAGAAACTGATACAGCAAGAAGTGTAGTCAAGCTAGGAGAAGAGAGCAACGGCGTATTTTCAAAAAGGATTCTGGGTCATGATCTGAAAAACATTCTCGTCATAAACGATGAAGCTCATCATGCATATCGCGCAGATACTGAAGAAAAATCATCAAGTAAGGAATATGAGCGAGATAAACGATGGATTGAGGGGTTAGACAAGATACACGATGCAAGAAAGATCATCGGATGCTTTGACTTTTCTGCGACTCCCTTTGTGCCTTCTAGCAAAAACGTATCTGAAGATACGCTGTTTGAATGGATTGTATCTGACTTTTCACTAAATGATGCCATTGAATCTGGATTGACAAAGACACCTAGAATTGTAATCAGAGATGATAGCAATAAATTCTCCAAAGATTACCGTTCCAGATTTTATCACATATACAAAGACGATCAAGTAAAACCCGATCTCAATCGAAATGCAAAACCTCATGAAAAGCTGCCAGACCTAGTAACAAATGCATATTTCCTTCTAGGCCAAGACTGGATTGAGACAAAAAAACTATGGGATAAAAACGAGTCAAAGATTCCACCGGTAATGATTACTGTGTGCAACAAAACAAAAACTGCAGCTAGAATCATGTATTCGTTTGAGCAAAACAAGTTTGAATTAGATGATCTCTCTGTTCCTGAGTATCTATTACACATAGACTCGACTACAATGGACAAGGCCGAATCACAAGAATTACAGGGAAAAGAGTCAGTTGAGGCAGAGAGTCTACGAGAGAAAGTAGATACTGTAGGCAAGATAGGAAAACCCGGTGAACAGATCAGAAATATCATTGCAGTCCAAATGTTGTCCGAAGGATGGGATGCCAGAAACGTAACTCACATCATGGGGCTGAGAGCATTCTCAAGTCAACTATTATGTGAACAGGTAGTCGGTAGAGGTCTACGAAGAACATCTTATGAGATTGATTCTGAGACTGGATTGTTCTCTCCTGAATATGTTAATGTATTTGGGGTGCCCTTTACGTTTCTACCACATGAGGGAGGTAAAAATGGATCTGAGTCTATCCTACCTCCAATACCGATCAAAGCAGATCCAGACAAGATAAAACACCAAATTTCTTGGCCAAACATTGACAGAGTAGATGTTGACTTTGTGCCAAAACTCTCAGTAGACTGGACCAAGATCAAACAGTTACAGCTACAAAGTGATCTTGTCAGTACGACTGCAGGAATGGCCCCAGTCTTGGCCGGAAAACCACACGTTGACAAGATGTCTGAGATTGACTTGTATGAGCTAAACAAAGAGATTAGATCCCAACGAATAATCTTTCTTGCTACAAAAGATATCTATGACAAGATGTCTCCTAGCTGGAAAGGAAACAAGGAATTTTTATTGATACAACTAGTAAAACTTGTTGAAGAATTTATTCATGCAAACAAGATTGATGTAACAGATGTACCAAAAGATGACGATCTGAGAACAAGGATGACTATTTTGGTTCACATGGGAGCAGTTGTAGGACATGTCTATGAAAGCATTATAAATTCCAATATAGAGTACAGAAGAATTCATCTTAATCCTATCAAACCCATTAAATCAACATTGGATATGCGACCTTGGTCTACAAAACGACATGCTGAATCTACTACCAAGACCCATATCAATCTGTCAGTATATGACAAGGGATGGGAAATTAAAACAGGTCATGAATTAGAGAGAAATGCCAACGTAGTCTCATTTGTGAAAAATGATCATATTGGATTTGTGATAAAATACATGTATAATGGAATCATACATGATTACTGGCCTGATTTTTTGATCAAACTAAAGAACAACGTAACTCTAGTTTTAGAGATCAAGGGAATAGATGACGAGCAGAACAGGACAAAGCGTAGATATCTAAAAGAATGGATAGATGTGGTAAATGAAGATGGAAATTATGGAACATGGACTTGGGATGTTGCATTTAATCCAAGTGAGGTTCGAGGAATAATCAGCAAACACAACAAGACTGAACTCTCAGCAAGAGAGCGTGCAAGCTGCCCAAAGTGTGGCAGGACTGCTGAATCTAGGCAGACGATTGAGAAAGAATTTGGCTTTCGCACCATAGATGGCATAATCAGGGCTCAATCGTGGTGTAGACGCTGTAGATAGATTATATCACATTTTATTCCGAGATATTGCAGAGGTTTTATTCTATCATATATTGCTAAATATTAAAAGAGGTAATTATCCCTCTAAAAGAGGTTAAACTAATTGTCAAACAATAGATCATTTATTGATAAACTAGACATTTATCAAAACAAACTGTTACAACTAAACAAATCAAACAGATGTATCTGTCTTGGCAGAATATACAATAAACACAGTTTTGATCTGTCTAGATTATTAGACAGTCATCCAGAAAAAATAGATGCCCTAGTCCAACAGTCATTTAAACATAAAAAATCTGTATGCATACTGCCTGATTCGGATCTCTCTGATGAGGCCATGGTAATGAGAAGACATCTAAAAGCTCTATCAAGAAATATCAAACAACAAGAAGATGAGACTGGCTCTCAATACTGCTATTTTGGATTCCCATTTCTAGAAGGACACATTGACAAGGAGCATTACACACGTGGACCATTGGCATTATTTCCAGTATCAGTTAATTATGAACGAAAAATGCAAGAAGCAGGATGGCATGTGACATTCTTTGACAGTTCGCCAATCTTTAATCACACCTTGTTTGCAGCACTTGAAAAGATAGGCGGATTCAAAATGAGTGATACATTTGAATCTGATTTTGAGGATCTAGTATTATCTTCAGACCTTGTCAGTTCTGATACGATAAAAACCGAGTTTGCCAAAAAACTCTTTGACCTACTAAAAGACAATGGTCTTCCCTTGGATGATTCAAACCCTGATGAAATAACCGCATCTGATCCTACGCCCCAATTACAAAACATTACAAAGACCGAAATTGATTCATTTGAGATACGGCCACTCCGAATCAACAATTACAAAATAATTGGTAATTTCGCTCAAGGCGAAAGCGCCATTTATCAGGACTATGACAACCTAATCTCTGCAATCGGAGACGGCGACTCGAGTGATTTTGTTGCCGCCATTCTTGATGCCGCCGAAGATGCAGATGATTCTGCTGAAGATGCAGATGATTCTACTGAGAGTGCAGATGAAACAAAGATAACTGACCTTGACAAAGTCAGTGATGAGAATCTGAATCTTATCGTGCCTAGTGACTCCTCACAAGACCGGGTAGTCTTGGCCTCACAAAATAACCCAATTACCGTTGTAAGGGGGCCTCCGGGTACAGGCAAATCACAAGTCATTGTTAATGTCATATCTAATGCCCTAGCAAAGGGGCAAACAATACTTGTTGTGTGTCAGAAAAGAGCTGCACTAGACGTAGTCCATCAAAGATTAGCTGACAAGAACCTTGACAGATATGCCGTCTTACTAAACAAGGAGAAAGAAGATCGTGCCAAAATGTATCATCAGCTAAAACAGATTCTTGAGCACCCTTACACTAAAAGTGATGTCGACAAAAAAATGTCAACTACCTCAAAAGAGCTTGACGAGCTAATCGTAAGACACTCTCAAATCTCGTATGCCCTCTCAAAGCAATATTTTGATGGGATAACAGTAAGAGATCTCTATACAAAATCTACTGCAGACTATTCCAAGAGACTTGATCTAGCTGGGATTGCCAATAATATCACACATCTAGATCTTGATGGACTTTTTCGTATCTTTGATAAAATCCAAGGAGATTACAAAAAATTTGAAGATGAAAATTATTCATGGAAAAACAGAAAGGATTTCCCAAAGAAACACTCATCAGACAAAAACAAGATAAAAAATATTCTCTCTGCCATTCTATCAAGATCTGCTGACTTTATTATTCTCTCAGACAAATCTAGTCAAGACAGTTCCATTGAATTATCTTCCAAACATTCCTCACTAAACTCAAAAATCAGACCACTCGAGTTAAAGATAATCCACAATACAGAGATAATCAAGACAATTCTTGGCACACATGATGCATCAATATCACTTGCTCCACCATACGATGATCTAATCAAACGAGTCCAGGCCGGTCTAGTTTTATGGAGAAAATTCCCACATTATGATCAAATCTTAAATGTCTTAAAAGACAGCATCACAGAACAAACTCTTCAGAGACAAACAGAACTGATTGATTCTCTCTCAGAGTCTGATGATACATCTTTTTTCAAGAAAACATTTGACTCTGAGATACGACGCAAAGCCAAAAACAAGAAAAACTTTCTCAAAAGGACTGAAAATCAAGGCAAATCTCAATCTGATCTGATACACAAACTCCAAAACGGACTTGGATTATGGAATCTAGTCGAGGATGCATCCCTTTGTGATTATCTCTTTTCAAAGTCCCTTGTAATCTCTGACAAGCCTGTTCAAAAACTATTGCTTGATAATCTCATAGAACTAGATAATGCTACCCGAGAATCCCTAGAACATACTGATGAACTGCAAACCACTGCAGAATCTATGCGTAAAATATTTGAGGAAAACAAGATGCCCTTTGATAGTAATACAAAGGCATTAACTCAGAGACTGACTGATGGACAAGAGATCTCAGCAGACATTGAAGCGTTCTCTGAATTTGTTAATGACCAAGAGATGGAAATAATTTACAACAAAATCTCAAAGCCTGCCGAGCTGAGGTCGCATATTCAGAACTTGGATGACAATATAGATGATTTTGATGACTTGCAATCATATGACATTCAAAAATCACAACTGAATGCTATATCAAAAGCAATTCTTGATCAATGTGTATTAAAAATGAAACCAGATGAGAACTGGGCTGAAAACATCAGACAAGAAATTTACCATCATTGGATTGAATTCATAGAACAAGATCAACCAATATTAAAGTCAGGATGCTTTGATGATTACAAAGACAATCAGGCCACAATCTCTTCTTTGATGGAGCAAAAATCAGATCTGCTTGTCAAGAGCATCATTGATAAAATTGAATCAAATGCTAACTTTCGACCAGGAAGCGGAAACAAATCAACTAGAAGAGAGGCTGACTATAACAAACTAAATTACGAATTGGGCAAAAAGCGACGTGTAAAACCTGTCAGAAAACTCTTGCAAGAATACGGACATATCTTGTTTGATCTTGCTCCCTGTTGGCTTGCATCACCTGAGATGATCTCAAATATCTTTCCTTTGGAGAAGGAAATGTTTGATCTTATAATAGTTGATGAGGCAAGCCAGCTAGCTGCTGAACGAGCCTTGCCGTTTCTCCATAGGGGAGAACGGATAATCATAGCTGGAGATGAAAAACAACTAAAACCACATGACTTGTTCCAAGTCAAGGAAGACGATGAGGACGGGGACGATGATACAGTAAACATTGAGAGTCTGCTGTTATTGGCAAACAGACGTTATGCCTCTACTACCTTGAGATGGCACTATAGATCCCAATGGCAGGAGCTAATTGACTTTTCAAACCATGCCTTTTATGCGGGAATGCTGCAGGTCTCACCAAACGTCCACGCAGATGCTCCAGAACCACCAATCCAATGGGTTGAATGTGCAGAAGGAATGTGGGAGAACAGATCCAATGCGGCAGAAGCTGCCAAAGTAGTAGATGTATTGTATGATATTTTACAAGACAATCAGGGCAAAGAGCTTGACACGATTGGGATTATCACGTTTAATGATGAACAACGACATGTTATAATGGATGCAATAGAGATCAGGCAAAAAAAGGATCCTGCCTTTGATGAACTCTACAAAAAAATTGAAACACCTGCAAGTGGAAAGAAAGATGATGAGATCTTTGTACGAAATATCGAAAACGTTCAGGGTGATGAACGAGACATTATCATCTTTTCAGTTGGATATGCAAAGGACTCTGAGGGAAAGTTCCGTCTGCAATTTGGAACTCTGAACCAAGACGGTGGAGAAAACCGACTAAATGTGGCAGTCACCCGTGCAAGCCAAAAAATAGTTGTTGTGTGCTCTATTGATCCACGTGACATGAAAACAGAAAACACAAAGAATCCCGGACCTAAAAGACTCAGAGACTTTTTGCTGTATGCCAAGGCAGTGAGCAACAAAGACAAGGAGAAAACCAATCAAATCTTGGCATCATTAAGCTCTGGAATGAACATAACCCGACAACAAACAAAACAGTTTGACAGCCCGTTTGAGGAGCAAGTCCATGACAAGCTAGAGGCACTTGGGTATAGCGTGGAGACTCAGGTGGGACAGTCAAGCTATAGGATAGACCTTGCAGTGGTTCATCCGTATGATCCTCATAGATACATACTTGGAATAGAGTGTGACGGGGCAATGTATCATTCGGCTAAAAGCGTAAGGGAGCGTGATGTGACCAGACAACAGTTTTTGGAGAGACGGGGTTGGACGATTGACAGAATCTGGAGCAGGAATTGGTGGAGGAATTCAGACAAAGAAGTACAAAGAATAAAGGAAAGAATCGAGTCACTTGTCAAAAACTAGTTTATGGGTTTCAAGAAAAAAGAGATGAGGTTAAAAGACATCCATGATTTTACTGCAAAAGAAGCAATTGCAGAATGGAATAATCCTGATACAATAAAAGAATCCTAACCCAACTTTTCTTTATTGTTTGTTTTAGGAATGCAGTATCTGATGAAATGTATGTTTGATTCTTTACTGCATTTGTAAACCACACATATTTTATAACATTATAAAAGACATGGATTGAGCTAAAACACTATGGGAAGGAGAGTGCGGTTAGCAACATGGAAAGATAGAACCATTGCATGGATAATTGATTATAGTCTACTTGGTATAATTTTCGTGCCACTCTATCTAGCAGTTATATCATACAAAAACCCTGAATCTGGTGTTTTTATTACATTTGTGTCACTCATCACACCATTTGTGTATTTTGTGGTGTTAGAATACACGACAGGTCAAACAATAGGAAAGAAGGCTTTGAGTTTGAGGGTCATTGATGTTCGCGGTTCAAAACCAAGTCTGCAAGGAATCTTGCTAGGAACTTTTGGCAAAGCATTTCTGTTGCCATTAGATGTTGGTATAGGTCTGATAAACAGTTTACTGTCAGACATTGACAGAAGACAGCGAATTTGTGCCATGTGGGGAGATACCCTAGTTATCAAAATCAAAAATTCAAATGACATAACACCTGAGACTCTAACCAAATTCAACAAACCTTACGACATCCCTAAATATCGGCCCAAACAATCTCCTACTAGTATGCCATCTCCAAAACCTGAACCTCAAAAAACAGAAAAATCAAAACCTCCCAGCGAATCCAAAGCAG
This sequence comes from Nitrosopumilus sp. UBA526, assembly GCA_002506665.1. Classification (GTDB taxonomy): domain Archaea; phylum Thermoproteota; class Nitrososphaeria; order Nitrososphaerales; family Nitrosopumilaceae; genus Nitrosopumilus. Next base: position 47,306 of record DAXZ01000060.1, read on the forward strand.
ACAAGCCAGAGAACCGTGCGGTACTGCATGATTTTGAACAACTATTGCCACAAAACAACGAACCCGAAACTGATACAAAATCTACAAACATACACCATTGGAATCTCTTCCCCAATGAATCATTTGAATCAAAAAAACACAAGATTCACAGAGCCATCAAACTATGCAAAGAAAACAGTCTTGGCAGCAAGGCAAAGATTCGCAGACTTGAGATGAAGATTGATAAATGGGGTATTGAAAACGAGCGAGATATCGATGCTCTAATGTCTGACTATGCATATCTCTTGGATCTAATTGCAAAATCTACAAAATCCATGATAAAGGACAGCGATGATTATTCGTAGGGTTGGGAGTAGATCTCTAAAGCATCATCACTCTGAGTATATTGTCCTAGCAGTCTCCAGTCTCCGTCTCTAATTCCCCATACCTCATAGTTACCCTGAGCTAGGTCGCCGGCGGCATTTAGTTTTGTAGATCCTACTGCTCCGCTATATTTCTCTGCAACACCAGGTATTGCCGCTTTGACGTCATCTGCATTGGAGCTCTGTGCTGCTAGTATTGCAAGACCTACTATCCACACAGTATCATATGACGAATGAACATATGTGTCTGGCACATAACCAAATTTATCCATCATGTATCCCTGCACTTTTTGATAAACCGGATTTGAAGATATTCCCGGCTGTACTGTTGTAAATTGTACAGCAGTTGCAAACTTGAATCCAATTCTATCATCAATCAACGCGTCTTCTTTGGTGATTGCTCCTGGACCAAACCACCTTACCTTATCTAATGACTCGTGTTCAGATGCTGATTGTGTAAACTGGAGAACTTCGGAGAATCCCAAAAACAAGACGGCCACTTTGTCTGCTCCGTACTGATCAATGTTTTCTTGGACTTTTTGAGCCAACAGGGAAGCCGATGCTGAAAACTCGGGCCTTTCTGGATTGTAACGGATTCCTTCATCTACCTGTCCACCTCTTTCCATAAACGAGGTTGTTGATGCTTCTTTTAGTCCATCACCCCAAGTGTCGCCTCTCCAGACGGGAAACAAGACATCAATTCCCGCATTTCGTATTAATTTTGAGATTGCGACTCCCTGATTAGAGTCATCTGGTACTAGACGAAATATGTTGTCATCAGGAATTGCCAATGAGGGTGCAGTTGAGCAACAGCTGACAAGCAACATCCCGTTTGAATCTGCATATCCCTCGATGTTTCTAATATTGGAACTAGTCTCAGGACCTAGGACGATATCTATGTTCTTGGCATTTAATGATTCGAGTTTCTCTAATGCAACTACGGGATTGGTGTTCGAGTCCTCTGCTAACATCTTGAGGGTCCACTCTTCTCCCTGCTCTGCTAGATACTTGTTAAATTCAGCTACTCCATACTTTGCGCCCTCATAATTCTTTGTGCCATGTGCGCTCCAATCCCCTGACAGTGGACGAATTGATCCTATGGTAATCTCGCCTGATAACCCTTCAGATTCGGGCATCTCTGCACCTGGCTCTTCAGGGTCTGTACTTGAGGAGGCGACTCCATATATGACGCCGATAACTATTATGACTGCTATGATACCAATTATCATCTTTTTACTAGAATCCATTTCTACAAACTAGTCAAAGAAAACCTAATCTTAAATCTTTTCTTTATTCATGAAATTGAGAAATTTTTGATGAAGTTCAGGCATCTCTTTGTGTAACCACTCGTATATCTCTCCAAACGCTCTGGCCTCATCAATGATATATTTCTCAATATCCGCAAACCGCTTTTCCCTATACCACAAGGGAATTGGGGTGCCATCGTGCTCCTTGCCAGTCATCTTGTCTAGACCGGAGCCACGAAACTCTCCCTTGTTCATTAAAACAAAAATATTTTGCAAATCTATACACGGCCTATACAGTACATTGATTGGGAACTTTGAGTATTTCGTGGATTTTTCCAAGAGAAACTTGTACTCAAATGACAAGTTAACGCCTACTGGAATAAAATCAAAGGAAGATGAATTGACTATGGGGGTATCCATGATAAATTTCTGAAGCATCTCTGATTCTCCCAACTCCCATTCTTTTAGGATGTGGAGATCTCCCCGTGGCCTTCCTGTTCCTCGTTCTAATTCTTGGTATTGAATTGTAATTATCTTGTCCTCTACCTCGTCAAGTCCAGTTGTTTCAATGTCAAGATAATATGATGCTATGTTTGTGTATATCTTTGGAAAGTATTTTAATTTTTACACCCAAGATCTCTTAAATTCTAGTGTATCTTGATATATTTATGAGGATTAAGAGCCTTCAAAATAATCCAAACTGGAGGCCGTCACTAGGCGACAAGCTAGACAAGGTTCATTTTAGAAACGGTCACTTGCATGCAGAATGTGATCCTGTTACTGGAAAATGCTCTATCCATTATGACAAACATGATCCTTACGAGTCCCTCACAGAACTATCTAGACATCTATGGAAAAGTAATCTAGGAAAGGTTCTGATTATAGGTGGAGCTATTGCACTAGGTCTTGCTGTTCTAAAGAGCCGTTAGTTCTTGACAAATCTATATACACTTGCAAGAATTATTCTGGCATACATAACGATGCCGTCTGTGTTGGCAAGAAAAAGGTCAGCAGTCTCATAATGACAGTTCCCAACGTCACATGTCTGACCATTATTGATTCATCACTGTTTGATACAATTCCAAATATGTCCTAATCTTGGGGTGAGATAATTACGACATAACAAATCTCGAAAAATCTTCAAAACCTTTAAATCCTTATTGCCAAGAAACCCAATCGTTGACACTCGTTACAAAGTCAATTGATATAAAGACACCAGTAGATAGCGTCTTTACCTATTTTGCAAGACCAGAACATATCTCTGATCAGATGAAAAATGATACAGTAGGCATGACAATCGTTCCTATGGATATCAAAGAAGGAATGGGTGTTGGTACAACCTTTCGAGTTATCGGTGACTTTGGCGGTAAACGCCTAGAGTGGGACTGTGAAACGACTGAATTTGTCAAAAACCAGTTAATAGCTGCCAAACAGATTGAGGGACCATTCAAGCACTGGCAGATTACCAACAAGTTTGAGGCATTGGGAGATAATCTTACCAGAGTAACAATGTCAGTGACCTATGCGATGCCATTTGGTCCTCTAGGTGCAATTCTGGACAAGGCAAAGTTTGCAAAATCTGCTGAAAAAGGAATGGAGACTGCTCTTTATAATGTCAGGGGACTGTTGGAAGGAAACGGCTCAATCCCGGTATACATCACACTTGATGCATATCAAAAACTCTTGGCAGAAAAGAAAAAGATGAACGATGTTCCAGTCTCAACTGCACTTACGGCAATCATTGAAAAATACAATGAGATCAAAGCTTAAGATTAATAATAACTCTAATCCTTGTTGATTTTAGTGGGTCTATGGCGCAGCCAGGTAGCGCACCGGACTCTTAATCCGGTTGTCAAGGGTCCGAATCCCTTTAGACCCGCCTTATTTTTGATATATCTAAAGGACACACTGCAAGCAGATTCATAACTCGAATTGATCTCAAAATGCAAAGAATAAAAATATGATCAATTCACAATATGTGATGTCCATAACTCCAAGTGAGTGCTTTGTTGAATTATTCAGTTTTGATGATCTGGCAAGATATGCATGTGCATTTCAAGACTATCCAAAGAGGGTATATTCCCAAGAACTAGATGGTTCCAGAGTTGTATCCACTAGCATTACTCTGGCAAATACCCTGCTGATCTTTTATGCCCCGATGCCAAAATCAGGCAGATATGTCTCATATCAGGTTACTGCAGGCAAGGAGGTCTGCGATATCGTCGAATCTACAAAGACCAATTCCCACTATGCGCCAATTATACACATGGAATCTGGGATCTCTTCATTATCTACGAAATCAACAAATATTGCAGATCAATTTCATCCAATCAGGGTCAAAGACCTAGGCAGCTTGGCACGGTTAACATATGATCCCGAGTTTCCAGACGAACAAAACATTGCGCTCTATGTATTGCCACACAAAAAGTCTTGGGTAATGGGCTACATTACATCCCTTGAGATGGATCAAACATACTATAATTTCAACTATATCGAGCTAGACTCTGAACCTGCAAAACACTTTGTAAAATACCAAGGCAACCAGGGGGAGGATCCGGTGTTCTCTGATACCTTTGATCATGGATATTCTTATCTACCAATCATCAAAATAAAGTCCGGGCATTCAATCTTTGGACTAGTTTAAACTCGGGTCAGCTGACCGATCATTTTTCTTGACTCCTCAACTAGTCGTTTTAGTACTGGGATGTAAACTTCGGCCGCACGTGCTATCTCTATATCCTCATGATCTTCTACACCCAAACACGCTGATGCGACTATCTGCTCTTTTGTTATCTTGGGCTCTGCTTTTTTATCCCTCTTTTGATTTATGACTTGTAAAAATACTGGCAGCTGTCTCTTAATCTCAACGTATAACTCGTCTCGTGATCGCAGTTTTCCATGTCTCAAATTTATCCCAAGCTGCTGCTTCATATCTCCCTCGTATCCATCCAAAGCTCTAATCATAATCTTGATCTCAGACAACCTGCCAAATTTGTTCTGATAGTGACGTATCTGACTCACAAAGTTCGGATACAGGCTTTGGTGCTCCTTTGCATATGTTATCGAGTACCATTCTGAAAACTCTATTGCCTTTTTGTCGTCTTTTGCCTTTGCCTTTTTGTAAAAACCCTGCTCTGAAATCTCAGACACAAACAAACCAAAATCTCTGTCTGCCTCCTCAAAGATTCCTACAACTATGTTATTTACCAAAGTGAGATACTCGGCAAAAAAATATCCGACATAGTATGGCTCGGGGTCATACTGTCTTATCTGCTTTACACAAGCCTCACACCTTGTTATTAACTCCTCAATGTTCATCAGGTACTGTTACCCGTCTGTAGTATATTTTGAGTGTGCTTTCAAGCTAGATGCCAGTTTTTTGAAAATCTCATTTACACTGACATCTACTAGATTTATTGTGGCATTCTCTTTTACAATCTGTTTTTCAAACGTTGCTTTAATTGCAAATGACACTGATGACCAATGCAAGGTTCCCTCCAGCTGTTCTTGAACAGTAGAATTAGTCGTAGGAAAGTTTGCAGGGGAGAACACAATCCCGTTTGTCCACTGCATTGTAGGAATTCCTCCTCCGGATGATCTTGTACTAAACGCTATCTGTTTAACCCAGTCCTCAAACTTGTATTCAATTACTTCATGAATAACTAGTCTCTTCCATGGTTCAATAGAAATCTCCATCTATTCATATTGCTATTATACTAATAATAATCCTGCCTTTGAGCAATCACATCTGTCCTGATTGCCACGCTTGGTTGAACTTCTTGAGAGCTTCTTGATATGCCTTGATGGAGTCATCTCCAGATGTCTTGAGAAATTTTTCCCACTGACTATTGAACTTCTTTATAGATTCAATGTTGGTCTCTTTGAAGATATCTTCTATCATCCTTGTCTGTTGTTTGACATATTCTGGACCAATCTCTTCCCAGGTGTTCTCCCAACTCGAACTGACCTTCTTTAACAACTCTGCATCTGATTCTAGTGCTTTCTGACAGGCATCATGGTAGGCCATCAGGGTCTCATTTGTAGCCTTTTGCCACTGGGCAAGGGATTGCTTCCAACCACTCAGGGCAGAGTTGTAGTCCTTCCACGCCTTTTCAAATTCTGGTTTTTTCCCAGTCTTGGGAGCTGTCTTTTTTACAGTCTTTTTTGTAGCCTTTTTCAGAGTTTTTTTCTTGGCTACCATGCCATAATTTTAAAGATGGTAGGTGTTAAATCTTTCAATAAATTTGAAGATAGGGGGAGAGGGTATGGGGGGGCTATAGCCACCTCTTCTGATACTTTTCCCTTTCCATCTTAAAGAGGAACTGCTGAGCATATCCTGCAAACGGACCAAAATACTCTACGATCTCTTCGTGAAGAAGACCATACTGCCTTTTTGTAATAGTCTTGGTATTCACTTTGAACCTGTCTGAATAGTATCTCTCTAGTATCCTAATCATCCATCTGTCCAACGGAAATGCTTCTAACTTGTCTAGTGAGAACAGCAAGACACAGTCTGCAACCTTGTCTCCCACTCCGGGAATCCTACACAGCTCATCTTTTGCGTCCTGATAGCTGCACTTTTTTAGATACTCAAAATCTATCCTGTCAAGTGTCATACATGCCGCCTCTCTTATGAATCCGGCACGATACCCCACACCGCAGCTCCTAATCTCATCAGTTGATGCATCTGCAAGACTTTGTGGTCTTGGAAACAGGTAAAACTCTTGATCATCGTACTTTGTTTTCTCTCCAAACTTTTTTGAAATCTTCTCCAAGCTATTCTTTATCTTTTGAATATTCGAGTTTGCCGATACAATAAATGAGACAAGACACTGGAAGGGATCCTGTCTGAGTATCCTCAAGCCCCGGTACTGCCTTGTTGCTCTTCTTATGGTACTGTCCCTTGAAATAGAATTAATTATCTTCTCAATGTCGTCTCTTCTTCGAAAAAAGTCTGGCTTGAGATTCTGGTATGATCTTATTCTTCCTGATTCAGTTATCCTCAAAATATCTTGACCGTTTATCCCATACCAGCTGCGGTTCTTCTGCCAGAGAAACACTTGGCCGCTATTTATAGAATTCTGGACATTTATGGCATCGTCATGCATCAGACTGTTATCTCGTCATTGACTGCCGGTGAGAGTGTCTCTAAACCAAACCTCTCATGAATCTCTCGGGCAAATATCTCACATGATTCTGAATCCCCATGAACGGTACAGACCTTTGGATTGCCTTTTATCTGCTTTATCATCTCAAAGAGCTCGTTCCTGTCAGCGTGTCCTGAGAACTCGAACTGTCTGACTTTGGCAGTCACAGTCAAGTCCTTTCCTCTAGTTGAGACCTTTCCGGTATCAAGCAGTTTCTTTCCCGGTGTCCCCTCGCCCTGATACGATACAAGAGCTATGCCGTTTTTGCTATCAAAGGACAGCTGTTGCAGATAGTATATCGCATTGCCTCCTACTAACATTCCGGCAGGTGATATCACAACACAGGGCTCCTCTATTGCCCGCTTTCTCTCCGAGTGCTCTCTTACTGCAGTTGCACTCTTGATTGCCTCAGAAAAGACTTTGGGGTCTCGCAGATATTCTGGGTGTCTGAACATTATCTCATTTACCTTTAGTGCCATTCCGTCCATTATTATTCTGTGTTTAAAGTTTGAATTTCTCAAGACACATGCAATCTCCTGCGAGCGTTCAACTGAAAATGATGGGATAAACAAAACTCCCTTTCTGTCCATCACCTCATTTGCAAACTCTATCAGATCTGATTCTGTCTCTCTTCTTGGCCTCTGTTCTGTCTTGGCATATGTACTCTCAGTAATCAGCAAATCTATCTCACCTATATCCAAGTCCATCTCCCGAAGCATTCTTGAGCCGTTAGTCTTTATGTCCCCGGTATAGAAGAGGCGCTTTTTCTCTGACTCTACTAGTATGGTACTTCCGCCAATCACATGTCCTGACTCTCTTAGCTCAAATGTTGCGCCTCCCTTGGTAATCTTTTGTTTGAATCCAATCTCTTTGGCATTTCTCATCATGTTATTTACTTCCGGCAGATCAAATGGGTGGGCATACTTTTCAATCTTTAGCATGTCCTCAATCAATAATTTTGAGAGATCAAATGTAGGGGGGGTTGCATAGACATCCGTATTACCACTTACAAACAGGGATGGAACGTTTCCAGAATGGTCTAGGTGGGCATGTGTAATTATGACAGCATCCAGATCCTTTGGTTTTACATGGATTGGGTACTGCGGAGGTGTGCCCCTCTTTCCAAACATCACCCCATAATCCAGCAACAGTTTTGTTCCGTTACAATCGACTAAAAATCCTGATCTGCCTACCTCGTTTGCTGCACCCAAAACTTTGACATTCAAGAATTAAATTGGCATTTAATCCAACGTTAAAACCTTTTCAAGCCATTATATCCGTTATAGAATCTACAAAAGCTTTAATTAGCGCAAGCTAAGATTCCATCTTTATGGGAAGAAGCTACCAAGAATGGTTAGGACAGCAGGATCAGGCAGTAGTCGCCAAGACCCGTGCCGGTGATGAGGCTAACAAACCACTCCTAAACCAAATTAACTGGATTTGGGTTAATAATCTGATGAATAAGAAAGCAGATCTCAATCCTTCTTCAGCAGAACTACTTGACTGGGTTACATCTGGTCAGATAGATGCAATGAGAAAATAAACGTGCACAACACGACATCTTTTTGTTTTTTAAATTTCATGACTTGGATTCTGTGCGCAGTCTTTCATAACAGGGTTATGAATTTCGATCATGGTTTAAATAGTTACAAAGTAGTATTATCTTTGTAATGCCAATAGCAATACTTCCAGACATCGATGAACAGAGATGTATCGGATGCGCACTATGTGTGGAGATCTGTACAACTCTTGGTCCTGATGTCCTTAGAGTAAAACCTGTTGAAGGCTGGAAGAGAGGAAAGGCATTTGTCTTTTACCCAGAAAGATGTATCTCTGATGGTGCATGCATAGGTGTATGTCCAACAAAGTCAATCTTTTGGATGAGACCAATGAACTACACTGCTGGACAACCAGTACCTCTTCACAAGAACGGTGTCTTCATCAAAGGCTGGGCCGAAGACGCTGCACTTTAAGCTAGTCTTTAGCACAATCTCTTTTTTCTTATATTTTTAATTTCAAGGATCTCTTCTTGATACCACTTGGCAGTCTCTTTACAAAATGTTTGAGGAACATGTCCTGCTTGTCATAGTGTATCTCTGAGAATTTGTTGTTTGAAACAAAGTCATCCCAGGTCTTTGCAAAGACAGAAAATTCGTCTGGCCTAAAATCTATTCTGGAAATCTCAAGGTGCGCAGCAGGAAACAGATCTGAAATTTCAATTGGAATCAGTCCTAGCTGGGGATTGTACTGGCATACCTGAAATGACTCAAAGTCCTTTAAGCTATTTTTTAGTCTAGCGTATTGATCAGACAGATACCCCGGCCTGGTATGGGACTCTTTTGTGATTATCAGCTTTTTCTTCTTTGACTTGAATCGCCTGACTATTTTGTGAAATGACTGAACCTCCGGCCTGTATTGATCCTCACTACCAAACAAAAAGACCGCCCTCTCTTTGAACCGCGGTGTGCCGGGTCTTAAAAATTCATGATTCCCCGTCATTACCTCTATAATCTCAAAGAGTTTTGGATGGGCTCTTGCCTTCTTTATCACATACTCCCACAGCCTTCCTTCGTGTATTGCCTGCTTTACTCTGTCAACTTCTAGTTTGATTGCATACAGGTTATGAACTGCCAGATGGTTTGTCCTCTTGTCAGACTCTATCTCGCAGAGCTCATCGGGGGTAAACTCTGAGCATATCTTACAATTGCACGGAAATACCTTGATATCTGATAAATGTCGTGTACCGTCATCTGTTATGTATCTCTGCTGTTTGGCATATAGCATATATGATGCCGAATCAAATGTGTCACACCCTAGAGCCACTGCAAGTGGTATCGTTAGGGGGTGCCCTGCACCAAAGAGATGCAGTGGTATGGAATGTGGCATCTGTCTCTTTGCGGCCACTATCATCTGTGCTAGCAGTCTGTACTCGTATGACTCCATAAACTCAACTGGGCTTCCAAGTGCTAGCATCTCAAAGCCCATATCTACAAGACCCTTTGTGGACTTTGCAACAAGATCAAAGTGCTCTCCTCCCTGAATCGGACCAATCCAAATTTGACCATTGATTTTTCTATCATCAAACGCCTGTCTTGAGACTCGCAGGGTATGATTGACATAGTTTCTTGCCTTCTTGATTGGCATCTTGTATCCTGTAGGCCTGTCAAGTGGAATTGCAAAGTCAGCAAGTATCCCCCTCTCAAAGTCAGCCATCTCTGAAGGCTGTACCTCTACATCCCCGTACTCTAGTACCTGGTATCCACCAGAATCAGTCATTACTGCTCCGTCAAAATTGATTATCTTGTGAATTCCCCGCTTGACTGCATCACTGCCATAGTTGTTTCTTGTAATGTATGCATTGGTAATCACCATGTCAAAACCCATCTTCCTAATCTCTCCGGGGGGTACTGTCTGTCTTACGGGATGAATGACGGGAACAAATGCTGGCGTCTCAATTATTCCATGGTTTGTATGTAGAGCGCCAATTCTTCCTGCAAGGTCAGTCTTTGATATCTCAAACAAGCAATTAGGCAACATACAGAGGCGTTATTTAATCAATCAGCAAAAAACCCTTTCAAACTATCGGGGCCCCTTACCAAGTCAAGCCAGTCTATCTGCTCTCCTCTACGGCCCTTGATGACACTCATTATGTCATCTACTGATTCAGCCACTGTCTTGCCTGTGACATTTACCTGAAATGTCTTGTCTTGGAACTTTGCAATTGCATCATGGGTAATGACACCAAGAATCTCGCTACCGGCATTCTCCTTGATTTTTTCATCAGAATACCCCCGATCCATATACACTGAGACTAGGTCATATGGGCTCTTTCTTAGGACAATCACTATCCTCACCTGATCTCTTCGTAAGACATACGGTGCTAGGTGTCCGACAACTATGTCTTGTCTGGAGATCTCTTGTTCTAGGATTTTAGCTAGTCTATCTGTATCAATGTCATTTGTATCGCCATTCTTCTCAAACAGCCCCGAATTCCTTGCAACACGATTAATATCTACTATTGGGCAATTCATTTTTTTCCCAAGTTCTTGTGTGATGGTGTGTTTTCCGACTCCGGGATTTCCAGTAATTACTATTGACATGATATGGGTCAGAACTAGATACAATTAAATTATTTCTGTAATACTAATAAGTAGAATTGGCTACCTAGAGTATATTGCAAATAGGGCTACTCGGAAAGGCAAATGTCGGCAAGTCCACATTCTTCTCTGCGGCAACTCAGACCATAGTACCGTCAGGCAACTATCCCTTTACTACTATAGAACCAAACGTTGGGGTTGCATACGTCAAGGCAGACTGTGCGTGCAAGCACTTTGAGATCAAGCACGAAAATGAACTGTGCATAGACGGCACGCGCCTCATCCCAGTCAAGATAATAGATATTGCAGGACTTGTTCCGGGGGCTCATCAGGGCAAGGGGCTAGGAAACCAGTTCCTTGATGATGCAAGACAGGCAGAGGTCTTGATTCATGTCGTTGATATTGCAGGGGCCACTGACATACAGGGACAGCCAGTCAAGATAGGAACACATGATCCTTTGAAAGACATATCATTTGTTCAAGACGAGTTTGATCAGTGGTTTGCAGACATTCTCAAGCGAGAGTGGGACAAGATTACCAGAGAGATAGACCAACGGCGCGCAAAACTGACTGATGGTATAGCAAAGCGGTTTACCGGCCTTGGAATCCGGGACTTTGAGGTCCAAGAGGTTCTCCAAAGGCTGGGCTTTATGGCCAAAAATCCCAAAGAGTGGACAAAATCTGATATGGAAATTTTTGTCAAGCAACTCCGAAAGAGTACCAAACCCATGATTATTGCTGCAAACAAGGCAGACTTGTGTGAGGACTTGGGAATTCTCACAAAGATCTCAGATACCATAATTCCCTGTAGTGCCGAGGCAGAACTGCTCTTGAGGAGGGCGGCAGTTGCAGGAATTGTAAACTACTCTTCTGGAGACGATAAATTTACAACTAAATCAGTAGAGATTCCGGCACCGCAACAAAAGGCCCTTGATCTGGTAAAATCCATCTTTACAAAGATTCCCTCTACTGGCATCCAAGAAATTCTAAATGCCGCAGTATTTGACTCGTTAAAGTTTATCGTGGTATATCCTGTAGAGGATGAGACCAAACTTACAAACAAGGACGGGGTGATACTACCTGACACTAAACTTGTACCACAAGATTTTACTGCCAAGGACTTGGCAGGTCTAATCCATGCCGACATTGCCAGGGGGTTCTTGCACGCAATAGACTGCAAGACCAAGCAGAGAATAAGCGGTGATCAAATACTAAAGGACGGTGATGTAATCAAGATTGTCTCAACACAGAGTCGTGGATAATGTGCTAGGTCTGGGAATCGAGAGTACAGCTCATACCTTCTCTTGTGCTGTAATTGAAAAGAACAAAAAAGATGGCAGGATTCTCTCAGACATAAGACACATTTACAGGCCTGCTGATGGCCAGGGAATCCATCCCCGTGAGGCATCTAGGCATCATGTGGAGCACAGCTCGACTGTACTGTCTGAATGTATCCGAGAGGCAGGCATAACCATACATGATATAGACATAGTCTCTTATGCTGCAGGGCCAGGTCTTGGCCCATGTCTGCGTATTGGCGCCATAGTTGCAAGATCTCTGTCATCGTTTTACAACATTCCAATATATCCTGTAAATCATGCAATAGGACATATCGAGCTAGGAAAATTACTCACTGGCGCAACCAATCCCATGGTGCTCCTAGTATCGGGGGGGCATACCATGCTCTTGGCATTTCTAAACTATCAGTGGAGGGTATTTGGAGAGACTCTGGATATTACTCTGGGCCAGCTACTTGATCAGTTTGGACGATCTATGGGATTTGCATCCCCGTGTGGCCAAAATATCGAAGAGCTAGCACGTACCTCCTCAAACTATGTTCCTCTGCCATATTCTGTCAAGGGAAATGACGTATCATTTTCAGGACTATTATCTGCAACAAAGTCCGTAGCTGCCCGTAGCAAGGCAGATGCGTGCTACTCGTTACAAGAGACCGCGTTTGCCATGACAAGCGAGGTAGTAGAGCGGGCCTTGTCATTTACACAAAAAAGAGAGTTGATGATAGTGGGAGGAGTAGCGGCCAACAGACGGCTCTCTGAGATGCTTCGAGATGTGTGCAGACGACACGGCTCCAAGTTCTTTGCAGTCCCACTGCAGTATGCCGGTGACTGCGGAAGTCAGATATGCTGGACAGGACTGCTCGAGTCCCAAGTAAAGCCTGGCGTCTCACTAGAGAATACCTTTGTTACACAGTCCTGGAGACTAGACTCTGTCAGGATAGATTACTAAACATTGGCCATTGCCTGCCTTATGGCCATGACCCAGCTTCTGGTATTAAAGACTCCAAACTTGAATGTCTGCTCTCCCTTGTCTGTCTCTGCTGTAAAACACACTTTTTTTATAAACAGCCCCTCCTTCCATGCCTTTGTTATCTTTGATAATGGGACATCTACTACTGTGTCCCCAAAACGTTTTGTAAAGTCCATTATCCTTGCCTTTGTCTTGTCAAATGCCAGTCTCTTGTTTGTCAGTGTAAGGATTCCAGCGCCAAGATTGTCCTCACTGCAGTCTTCTTGTCTTATCTTCTCTTCTCCATCATCCATGATTGACTTTTATTGAATTCCTTTGGATATAATGTTAATGAAGCTAGTAAAGAGAGGGGCAGAAGCTGACCTATACAAGACCCGGTGGCAGAACTCTGATGCAATACTCAAGATCAGAAAGACACGAAAATATAGAAACCCGTTACTAGACTCGAGAATTAAAAGGCGGCGAACCATCAAAGAGTCCCAGATGCTATGTCTAGTAAAGTCATTTGGGGTGTCAGCACCACTTGTCTATTTTGTAAACCCAAAAACTGCATCCATCATAATGCAAGAGATTCCGGGAAGGCCCGTACATGACTTGGCAGAGCAAAAAATTATCAAACTCTCAAAAACAATCGGAGAGCTAGTCGGCACTCTGCACAAAAACGGAGTAATGCACGGCGATCTGACTACCTCAAACTTTATCCTATATCGTGATACAATATTTGTACTAGACTTTGGACTCGCCCAAGTATCTACAAAACCCGAAGACCATGCAGTAGACCTGAGACTGATAAAAGAGATCCTCAACAGCGCTCATGCTAAAATAATGTCATCAGCATGGAATAACTTTCTAAACGGATACAGGGGTGTGGTGGGTAGTACCTATCATGCCAAGATTATCAGACTAGTCTCAGAAATAGAGGGCCGTGGTAGATATGCGCAAGTCGTCTGAACTGTTCTTTGTATCCTCAAATGTCCACAAGTACGATGAGGCAAAGAGAATTCTAGACTCTTTTGGAATACGTCTGAGCTTTCTAAAGTCTACACTACGCGAGATTCAGTCAGACTCGATTCATGAGATTGCAACACTCAAGGCAAAAGATGCGTTTGCCAAATTCCAGAGACCTATACTAGTTGAGGATGACGGACTGTTTATCGACTCTGTTGGGGGCTTTCCTGGACCCTATTCGTCCTTTGTCTTTAAGACGATCGGAAACGAAGGAATTCTCAATCTACTTAAAGAGAGCAGGGATGCAAGATTTGTATCTGTTATAACATATTGCGACAATACTGTCTTGCAGTGCTTTGATGGTATGATACATGGAAATATATCAATGTCTCAGAAGGGGAGGGGCTGGGGGTATGACCCAATCTTTATTCCGGTTAATTCAGAAAAGACATTTGCCGAGCTAGACTGCAAAGATGAGATATCTCATAGATACCATGCACTAGAGAATTTTTCTAGCTGGTATCTGAGCAATCAATAAAACGGTCAATAAAGCGCGCGGTATTTTGAAGTATTGAGATTCTAGAGACAATGCTCTCATCCATTACTGAAAATATTTCACTCTGTCTTGCAACCTCTGCACTGAATCTTCTTACCTCGTCGATCTCCAACATATTTTCATGCTCTAGCCTGTTTGTAGAACGTCCTATGTGCATGTATGATTTTATCTCAACAAAGTGGGGACTAGCACTTTGAAACATTGCCGCAAGTGCCGGAATGGATTCCATTTGATCATTATAGTCTCTGATCAGCGTAACTCGCAGTACCGTCCTTGTGTCTAGACTTTTTAACATCCCTAGTGTCTTGTTCCATCTCTCCCACGAATCGTCATATTTTGGCTTGTTTATTCTCATAAATGATTCACGGTCAGCTGCATTTGTTGACAGGTACAACTGTGTTGGCAACGCATCCTCGTCTTGCAGTCTCTGAATCATATCTGGCTCTTGTCCGTTTGTTACAAGAAAGATTGATCTTGTCTCTTTGAGTGTCTTTAGATATCTTATCAGTTCTGGAAGCTTTGGATACATTGTCGGCTCGCCTGAAAGTGAGATTGCATAATGGCTTGGAAGCAGTGACTCATCTAGCCTCTGCTTGTCATTTCTTGAATCACCATAGTATCCATTGATCAGTCTTTTTCTTTCTGCCATCAGCTTTGTCAGGATCTCTTCAGGCTCTGCTACCTGCTCCGGATTCATCTTCATGGAATCATAAAACTCCATGGGTCTCCAGCAGTACACACATCTGTTCTCACAGTGCATTCCTGCAGGAGAAAATTCCATACATCTGTGAGTTGAGATTCCATAAAACTTGTGTTTGTAACAGTTGCCCTCATGCTTAAACGATTTCTTAGTCCAGTGGCAGAGCTCCACTGTTGAATGGTCTGCCACACCGTACTTTGCTTTCTTTAACTGCTCAGCGATTGCAGGCTTTATCTGAATTAAACTATCCTCCTGGACGATCTCCCCTGAACAGCTCATGTCTTTAACCGTATTCTGGTTTACTTAAATTGTATGCCCATCTCTCTCAAACCGATTATCCCAAATATTACAACATTTTAGGCAGACTATCCTAACAGGCATGTGTTGATCTAGAGACTACACAATGACCTTAAACTGATCGCATCCTCTAGCATTATGGAAATCTTTCCCAAAATCTGATATTTTTAGTCAATTATAGAGTGAAGTTTAATAACTGGATCTTAGACGTATTTTTAGGCTTTGAAAAAAATACAACATTTATCATTCTTGTTCCTACTTTTAGTAATATTAACTAGCATGCCAGCAAGCTCTGTCTTTGCAGCAGATGATGACCTAGACGATGATGGCATTGTAGACGTTGTAGATGCATGTCCAAATCTACAGGAGGATTATGAGGGTGCCTCTGATGGGTGCCCCTCAAACTTTGTTCCGTGGTATGATGAGGACTATGATGGGATTGAAGATCATCTAGATGCATGTCCAAACCTCAAAGAACAGTACAACAGATTCCAAGACGATGACGGTTGTCCTGACACACTTCCCGGAAGCGGGTCTAGTGTAATACCTGATACTGACAATGATGGATTCAGTGATTCTAGAGACCGATGTCCAAACCAACCAGAGACGTTTAACGGCATATTAGACAGGGACGGTTGTCCAGACTCTTATGGTGCCGGTGACAGAGACTTGGACGGTGTCCCAGACTATGTTGACCAGTGTCCACTAAGTGCAGAGATCTACAACAAGTTCCAAGATTCAGACGGATGTCCAGACTCTGTCAGTGATTCTAGCTTTGTTGATACTGACAATGACGGCATTCAGGATAAATTTGATTTGTGTATAGATGAGCCAGAGGTGTACAATGGGTATAGGGACACAGACGGATGTCCTGATGTTTCACTAGACATCTCCTTTACTGACAAGGACGGCGACGGGATTGCTGACCAGTTTGATATCTGCCCCAACGAACCGGAGACCTTTAACAAGTTTGCAGACTATGACGGCTGTAGGGACTCTGTTCCTCTGTTTGATAGTGCACTAAATGATGAAGACGGTGACGAGGTTGCAGACATAGATGATGCATGTCCGTTAGCACCTGAACGATACAACGGATTCCAAGACGATGACGGTTGTCCTGACATTCCTCCTTACTCAAGTGATACTGATTCTGATCTTGACGGAATTCCTAACAGCATTGACTCTTGTCCTGAACTAAAAGAGACCTACAACAAGTTCCAAGACGAGGACGGTTGTCCAGACTATGTTACCTCTGAAAAACCAATTCCAGATAGTGACGGGGACGGATTTAATGACTATAGGGATCTGTGTCCAAACCAACCAGAGACGTTTAACGGCATATTAGACAGGGACGGTTGTCCTGACACTGACTCTTTATCTGACAGGGATATGGACGGCGTTCCTGATGCTTCTGATGAGTGTCCCACAGTACAAGAGACCTTTAATGGCATAAATGATGATGACGGTTGTCCTGACGGCGTATCTGGACTGCCAGAGCAAGACTATGACTCTGATGGATTCTCTGATCTCAATGACCGCTGTCCTCTAGTTGCAGAGACAGTAAATGGCTATTTTGATGATGACGGTTGTCCTGACGCTGTCATCTTGGATTCTGATGGTGATGGTATCCGAGATGACCTAGACCAGTGCCCCTCAACGCTTGAGACATGGAACCGATATCTTGACAATGACGGTTGTCCTGACAATCTAGTAGATACTGATTCTGACTTTGATGATATTTTAGATGCAGTAGACCTGTGTCCATTTGTGCGGGAGACATACAATAGCTTTGAAGATATTGACGGCTGTCCGGACTATCCTGACTTTGTTACCAGCCTAGATGCTGACCTTGATGGAATCTTTGACGAGTCAGATGACTGTCCATTGGTACCAGAAACCTACAACAAGTTCCAAGATACTGACGGCTGTCCTGACAATGTGGCAGACAACAAGGAGATTCCAGACAGCGATGATGATGGCATAAATGACTATAATGACAGCTGCCCTAACCAGCCAGAGACGTATAATGGAATATTAGACATTGATGGTTGTCCTGATGAGTATGACATTCAAAACGACAGTGATGCAGATGGCGTTATGGATGGAATGGATGCATGTCCTAATGCCAAAGAGACCTACAACAGATTCCAAGATAGTGATGGCTGTCCTGACTCTATAAGTGAGACGTTTGTAACTGATTCTGATAATGACGGGATAGACGATGTATATGATGACTGTCCTCAAATAGCAGAGAACTATAATGGCTTTGAAGATACTGACGGCTGTCCTGACAGTGACTATACCATGCCTGACTCTGACGGTGATGGTGTATCTGATGTGATGGATGTATGTCCAGACCAAGCCGAGATCTGGAATAGATATTACGATTATGACGGCTGTCCTGACGTTATACCCTATGTCGACGTTGCAGTAGATAGTGATGATGATGGCATAAACGACAAGGACGACTTGTGTCCAAACGAGGCCGAGTCTTGGAACAAGTACAATGACAATGACGGCTGTCCTGACATTGTACCTGAGCAGTCAAGATACAAGCATGACGCTGATCTAGATGACATTATCGATGAGCGTGACATGTGTCCATTAGAACCCGAGGACTATGACGATGACAGAGACTTTGATGGATGTCCTGACCCTTAGGGGTGTCTAGGAATGAAGGGACAATACTCTCTGGGATTTTTGATTTTACTTGTATCTACCATTGGTATGATGCCAGGCGGTGCCTTTGCAAACGAGTATGTTGACTCTGACGGGGATGGGGTACCAAACAGTATAGACCACTGTCCGCACCTGTTAGAGGACTATGATCCGCAGTATGGCAATAATATAGACGGCTGTCCTGCAGACTTTGTTCCTTGGTATGATAGTGATAATGACGGCATTGAGGATCACATGGATAACTGTCCCACAGTAAAAGAGACCTACAACAGATTCCAAGACGAGGACGGCTGTCCTGACACTCTGAGTTCTGAATCGACAGGTCCTGCATATGCCGACTCTGACAGTGACGGGTATCCTGACTATATGGATTTGTGTCCAAATCAACCAGAAACATTTAACGGTATTGATGACAGGGACGGCTGTCCTGACAACTCTCTTTCCAACACTGATTCAGACTCTGATGGAATTGTAGACACCATAGATGCCTGCATCTCTGAACCCGAGGTTTACAACAAGTATCTTGATGAAGACGGCTGTCCTGACAGTGTGGATTTAGACATTTCACAATATACATTCCCTGACACTGACGGTGATGGTATAGAGGACAGATGGGATCAGTGTATTGATGAGCTTGAGAATTATAATGGCTTTTTAGATACTGACGGCTGTCCTGACGTACCCGGTGCTGAATCGCCTGTGATACCTGATGCTGACTATGATGGAATTCCAGATGATTCTGATTCATGTCCCCTAGAGCGTGAGAACTATAACAAGTTCCAGGACGAGGACGGCTGTCCTGACACACTGCAGCTTGGCATAGTTGGAGACCTTGACAATGATAGCGTACCTGATGATGTAGACTCTTGTCCGTTTAGTGCCGAGACTTACAACAAGTTCCAAGACAGTGACGGTTGTCCTGACTATGTTGCAGACAATACAGTCTATGCCGATTCTGACGGTGACAACATTCCTGATGATTCTGATCTATGTCCTACCCAGCCAGAGACCTACAATGACATGTTAGACTTGGATGGATGTCCTGACAACTCTCTTTCCAACACTGATTCCGACTCTGATGGAATTGTAGACACCATAGATGCCTGCATCTCTGAACCCGAGGTTTACAACAAGTATCTTGATGAAGACGGCTGTCCTGACAGTGTGGATTTAGACATTTCACAATATACATTCCCTGACACTGACGGTGATGGTATAGAGGACAGATGGGATCAGTGTATTGATGAGCTTGAGAATTATAATGGCTTTTTAGATACTGACGGCTGTCCTGACGTACCCGGTGCTGAATCAACTGCCCCGGTATATGCAGACTCTGATGGGGATGGCTATCTTGATGCAAATGACTCGTGCCCAACAAGCCCAGAAAGCTGGAACAAGTATCTAGACTGGGACGGCTGTCCTGACACTGTTCCAGAACAACAGAGATTTGTCCATGATAATGACCTTGATGGTATCATAAATGACGAGGACTCGTGTCCACAAGAGCCTGAGGACTATGACGGGGATAGTGACTCTGACGGCTGTCCTGACCCTTGAGCAGTTCAACGTGAGATTTAATAAATACTTGATTTAACTCCTAATCATAGATGACAAGACAATATATTTTGGGATCTCTGCTTTTACTTGTATCCGTAGGCATGATGTCAGGCGGGGCCTTTGCAAACGAGTATGTCGACTCTGACGGGGATGGGGTACCAAACAGTGTGGATTTCTGTCCACACCTGTTAGAGGACTATGATCCGCAGTATGGCAATAATATAGACGGCTGTCCTGCAGACTTTGTTCCTTGGTATGATAGTGATTATGACGGCATTGAGGATCACGTGGATAACTGCCCCACAGTAAAAGAGACCTACAACAGATTCCAAGACGAGGATGGCTGTCCTGACCTCACACCTGCTGACTTGAGAGAGACTGCCGACTCTGACGGTGACAGGTATCCGGACTATATGGATTTGTGTCCAAATCAACCAGAAACATTTAACGGTATTGATGACAATGATGGTTGTCCTGATGATGTCTTTACTCTAACAGATATGGACCAAGACGGCATCCCTGACAGTATGGATTCTTGTGTGTCAGAACCCGAAGTTTACAACAAGTATCTTGATGAAGACGGTTGTCCTGACAGTGTAGATTTAGATATTTCACAATATACATTCCCTGACACTGACGGTGATGGTATAGAGGACAGATGGGATCAGTGTATTGATGAGCTTGAGAACTATAATGGCTTTTTAGATACTGATGGCTGTCCTGATGTTCTAGGATCTGACTCGAAAGGTCCGATTGATTCAGACTATGACAACATTCCTGATGATTCTGATTTATGTCCACTAGAGCGTGAGAACTATAACAAGTTCCAGGACGAGGACGGTTGTCCTGACACTGTTGATCTTGTGATTGCAGGAGACACTGACGGTGATGGAATACCAAACCAGATTGATTTATGTCTATACTCTGCAGAGACCTACAACAAGTTCCAAGATGAGGACGGTTGTCCTGACCTGATTGCTGATAACAAACCTATATCTGATTCTGATTCTGATGGAATATCTGATAGTCTAGACTCTTGTCCAAACCAGCCTGAGACCCTTAATGGATTTCTAGACACTGACGGTTGTCCTGACTCTGTAGCCTCTACTGCAGACTCTGATGGGGATGGAATCATGGATGTTTCTGACCAATGTGTATACGAGTCCGAAGTTTACAACCTTTTTGAAGACACTGACGGTTGTCCTGACACTGCAGACTCTGCAGTTTTATCTTATGAATTTCCTGATGCTGATGGTGACAATATAGATGACAGATGGGATCAGTGTATTGACGAGCCTGAGAACTATAATGACTTTTTAGACACTGACGGCTGTCCTGACGTTATTGGATTCTCAAGTCCTGCGTTAGCCGATACTGACTATGATGAGATTCCAGACATCTTTGATGCATGTCCAACAGTTGGGGAACGATACAACAATTTCCAAGACGAGGACGGCTGTCCTGACATGCTAATACTTGATTCGCTCGGGGATGCTGATTTTGATGGAGTTGCAGATAATCTAGACCAGTGTCCTAATTCTAGGGAGACCTACAACAAGTTCCAAGACGAGGACGGTTGTCCTGACCTGATTGCTGATAACAAACCTATATCTGATTCTGATTCTGATGGAATATCTGATAGTCTAGACTCTTGTCCAAACCAGCCTGAGACCTTTAATGGATTTCTAGACACTGACGGCTGTCCTGACAAATCTATCCCTGTCCTAGACTCTGATATGGATGGAATTGTAGATACTATTGATGCCTGTCCATCTGAATCTGAAAACTATAACAATTACTTGGATGAGGACGGCTGTCCTGACGCTACCGGTCTTGTGGTGTCATCTTATAGATTTGCCGACGTTGATGGTGATAATATAGATGACAGAAAAGACGCATGTATAGGAGAAGCAGAAAACTATAACGGCTATCTAGACTGGGATGGATGCCCTGACATACTAGCTGCCGAATCCACAATACCTACACATCCTGACTCTGATGGAGATGGTTACTATGATACTATTGATGTGTGTCCTGCTAGTCCGGAGACATGGAACAAGTACGATGATCATGATGGCTGTCCTGACACTGTTCCAGAACAACAGAGGTTTGTCCATGACAGTGACCTTGACGGTATCATAAATTACGAGGACTCGTGCCCACTAGAGCCTGAGAACTATAACGGCTTTGAAGATACTGATGGCTGTCCTGATACTAGTTAAGGAATTTACATCCTCGTTTTCAAACACAAGTCTGTCTATTGAACATCCAAGGTCTTGTATAACAAGAAATTCCAAATCCTGCAATTCCTCCCATAATTAGAAATATTCCAGCTATTGTATCATATCCTGCCACAATTAATACAATACCAACAGCAGTTGCAATAACACCAACTATGCCATAGATTACTGATGCAATTGCGGCTTTAATTTTAGCACTTTTAGGCATAGCCGCAACGTCACTCATTACTTCATACCCCCTAATTTCATATTTCAAGAATTCATCTTCAGTAGTTTGTTGCACAATTCCCACAAATATGCCAAGTTTGTGCGTATCACAACCAAAAAAGATTTGGATCAGAAGATCTGTCAAAAATTTGGTGTCTCGAAAGCACAAGTATGATGATCAAATACACGTGCCAGTCTCTATCTAGATTTAGACATGCATGATGTCACAGAAATAAATGACAACAAAGTAGGAC
>DAXZ01000002.1 GCA_002506665.1 Nitrosopumilus sp. UBA526
TGATCCAAATCTTTTTTGGTTGTGGTACGCACAAACTTGGCATATTTGTGGGAATTGTGCAACAAACTCCAACAAAAAAAAGTTTAAATGAAGGTTTGAAAATTTTGATTTATGGCTAGAAATCCTGCGTATGGTGATTGGACAGAAGAGGAGACCAACTGGTCTCAAAAGGATACTGACCTTATCAAAGATATTCTAAAAGAACCCACCATACCAACATCATATGAAGAGCTAGTAAGAGAGTACGAAGAAAGTCGCAAGAATGAAAATATTAGGACGAAAACCAACATTTGAAAATGAATATAAGATATTATTTTATTCACGAAAAGGAATTGTAAAATCATTACTTGTCAGATTAGAACAGGCAAAAACACTAGCAGATTGTGCATCGTGTGAAATTAATGGCGAATATTTTGTGTACAATAACATATGTAGAGTATATTTCCAACACCATAATAATAAAACAGAAATCACTCTGGTAAAATTTGTGTTTTCGGTTCGGTAAGGTATATCACATATGAAGATGATTTTGCCCAAGTCATATTCATCCATTATGGTGTGGGATACTGTTAAGTTATCGAGGGATAGGCATACCTGAAATATGGATCTTATTCCGACTGATGACTGGCGATCAGCCATAATGTTATATCTAGATTTTTTTGTGATTTTGTAAGAATGCCAACTTTGGAATGCCGTAACATGCTTCTATTGCAGGATAAAAACAAACTAACAAAATTGGAAGTCGATTTGTATAAAGGGTATGAAAAATTCATTTGTAATATTTTTGATATTTCATGTAAAACAGACTCTGGCATTGATCCGTTTACATCTGAATATTTAGGCAAAAATTCTGTCAGACCTGATTCAAAATATTATAATTCGTTGTTAGAAGTCACATCATATTTTTGGGCTTCAAAAGGGGGCAGAGGAACACTATTAGAAAAAGCCCTTGCAATACTTGCAGGAGATAATGCAACCTCTGGGATTTATCTATCCAAGTTTTTGGATGAGTTAATAGAATTAAACAAAACAATGTTGGGAAATGTATCTACCAGCCTTAAAACAAAATTTGATCTGATAAACCATGTGAGTGGGTCTTTAATCATACTTGAGATTAAGAACAGAGTGGATAGTGGTGGCACCGCTGGTAGAAATGAGGCATTAACGAAATTTTTTAGTTTGTGTGATCATATTAGAAAAGATACTATATTATTCATAGACGAAAAAACCAAAAAAGAGCATACGCTTTTGGAACTGCTTAAAAAACTTGGAATAAAAAACATAGAACTACTAATGGGACTATTTTATAATATACATGGATCAGGTGCAACAATAAAAGATGATCAATCGAGCGGATTTTACAGTCAAAGTAAGAAGCTTATGAAAAATTATGGATTGAAAAACCCAGATGTTATTTTGGAACCGATCAACCTAAAGATTAATTTTGATAAGGACGAGGTTGAAATTGTGATCCAGACCATTTATGGTGATGATGTTACCAAAAGATTCACGAAAAGTAGTACACCCATGGTTGCGATCTTTCGCAAGGTATTCCTTAAATCGTGGGACGATATATGGTTATCATTGAATGCCGGAATCCGCCAAAGAGATATTTTATTAAAACATAAAACAAACCATATTTTGATGATTCAGGATTTATACCAAAACGATCCTAATTTCAAATCACATGTAGATAAATTTAGAGAGGATTCTGAAAATCTGAATCTGCTCAAAAACATTGTAAATAAAATTCAAGTTGAGGGGGGGGGGGGAGCCATTACCTCATACCCCAGACCAAGATATTGCAGACTGTTTGTATTTTTGTTCGAGGTTTATACATTGAAAGCACCCTCATTCAATGTCCTACAAGGTGATGCATATGCGGAGATCAAAAAACTTACCCAAAAATCTAAAGAAAAAAACAAATACCAACTGATTGTTACCTCTCCTCCCTATTACAAACATCGCAACTATGGAAACAAAAACAAAGAAATCGGACAGGAGCAATCAGACGAAGACTATCTGAACAGTCTCATAGATGTCTTTGAACAATGTAAAAAACTTCTTACAGAAGACGGCAGTCTTTTTATTGTCATTGGAGATACAAAAAAAGACCATGCCAAACTGATGATTCCGCATCGCTTAGCAGTCAGATTGACAGACATCGGTTATACGTTTCAAGAAGACATCATCTGGCATAAGAAAAATGCAATATCAACTGGTTCAAAATCCCGCCTGTCTCAATCCTACGAATTTGTGTTATTTTTATCAAAAAACAAAGCTCCGTATCTTGACATGGATTCTATCAGGGTTCCCGGCAATGAAGTAACGGCAGGGTCTACACCGGTTCCTTTGAAACATCAACTACAATTCAAATCAATGGGCAAAAACCTTAGAGCAATAAAGAAGATTATGGTTGTAATTCACAATGCAAAACCCAGTACCCCCTTTGATGAATTGCCTACAACAGATGAAATATCGTGGGCCCACGGGTATGACCCAGACAAACATTGTCCTACTTGTTATAGGAAATTCAAAAGACATGCCACACGCAAAAGAATAGGTGGGCATAAACATTATCCAATATTTGCGGTTTGTAATCCAAAGGGAAAGAACCCTGGCAACGTGTGGGACATATCCACAAAGGCCCATCATGGCAACGAACATTTTGCTATGTTTCCGGAAGACCTTATCGCTAAGATAGTAAAATTTGCAACTAAAAAGAATGACTGTGTCTTTGATCCATTTGTAGGGCGGGGAACCGCAGGAATAGTATCTGCATGTCTTAAGAGAAATTTTACTGGCATTGATCTATATGCAACAAATGTAAAAAATGCAAAACGAAACATACGAGATGCAATAGAATTGAAATTGCCTGACAAAGTTCTAAATCAGATTATCAGTCCTGCCACTCTGAATGATTTTCTTTGATCTTATCTCACACGTTCCTTGTTCCAGTTAGTAATTAGTTTTTTTTAATTTAGTTTCAATTTCTATGATTTTTTTATATAGAATCTTTTTCTGTTCCTTTAGATGTTCCAACTCAAATTGCAGTGCCTTTTTCTCAGATTGTATATCAGAAGCTAGACCACAATATCTTTCACATTTTTTCCTATTATCATAATACGAATAGTAACGATATTTTTGATTCCTTATTGTTTTGATTACAGTTGTAGCCATATCATTTTAACTTGTTTGTCTTAATTAAACGTTATCTATTTTTCAGAGATACACTTATATTATATTATCTCTACAATAGAGATAACAATGAATCAAAGAGCAAGAAAGCAAATGATTGAAACAAAAGAATCAGAGGGACGTTCACTCCCAATGATGAGTCTGGCGTTATCTGATGCCTTGAATCTCTTTGGTTTTATAACTTTTGAGGTGTTCGCATGAACCAACAGAGAACCCAAAAATCTCAACTAATGATTGAAAAGAATGGGTATGCCAAACAGACTGCTCCGGGAGTTTATCAGGTCAAGAGCCAGTTTACAGAGTCAGTATATTATACCATCACTAGAACCGGCAACGGTCTCGTATGTGACTGTGATGATTACAAACTAAACAAGGCCGACTGCAAACACCTCAAAGTTGTATTAGAGACTATCAAGGCAAACCAGATAGCAGACCAGGCTTTCAAACTCATGGACAGATCAGATTATTCATTATGCAAGTTCTGCTCATCTGGTAGAATAGTAAAAGACGGAATGAGAAAAACCAAGAAAGGCAACAAGCAGATATTCAAATGCCAAGAATGTAAGAAAAAATTTACTACAAACATTGGTTTTGAAAAGATGAGACATGAACCAATAATAATTACCAGAGCCTTACAGTTGTATTTCTCTGGAATGTCTGTAAGACGTATTGCAGATAGTTTTGAACAAGAGGGAATCAACATATCACATGTTGCAATATATCTATGGATTGAAAAATACTCTAATCTAACATCTGTATTCTTGAATGGTATAACACCAAGAGTTGGTACTTGGTTCAGAGCCGATGAGGTATGGATTAAGATCAATGGTAAGAAGTGTTACCTGTTTGCCTCAATGGATGATGATACTAGATACTGGCTGGCATCTGATATTGCAGATACAAAGTTCCAACACAATGCAGACAACCTATTACGATTAACCAAATTACAGGCTGGTAAGACCCCCAGAAATTTCATAACCGATGGACTACCAGCCTATATGAAATCAAGCAAAAGGGTCTTTGGCAAAAAGACCCACCATGTAAGGCACATACACCTTGCAGGTGATATGCACAACAACAAGATGGAACGACTTAACGGAACTATCAGGGATCGTGAGAAAGTCTTTAGAGGTCTCAAAAAAATGGATACCCCGGGTTATGGAGGGACTGAAAGTACACTATAACTTTGTCAGAAAACACCAGGCTTTAGGTGGCAAGACCCCGGCAGATGCCTCAATGATAGAAGTTGAGGGCAAGAACAAATGGATGACTATCATTCAAAATGCCTCATTGAGCAAAGCCTCACAATAGGCAAATTTTTCAATTAGAATAAAATTCATATTTCAAGTCCTGCCTATCCCTCGATAACTTAACAGTATCTGGTGTGGTGGCACTATGATCGTATTTTTACGTCAGACCAAGCCCCATTGTTAGGAATCCGATATAATCTACTCCCGAACCTAGAGACTGTTTGTTCTGGCATCATGACATCTATCGTTAGGAAGCATAATTGGAGCCAGCTAGTAAAGGAAATATGTGTTGTTTAGATAAAGACAGCCAAAGCCCTGACTGAGAGAGGTTAGAATTTGACCCCACAATATCTCAGCTTGCACCCTAAGGATAGGTAACGCCTTACTGGGCATATATGCCAAAGCCATAATTTTAGTTAAAAAAAATGCTGCATCCAAGGAGGGGATCACTTGGATTCTTTTTTCTTTTTTTCCTTTTCAGATTGCAGTCGAGCTAACTCTAATTCTTCATTTGTGTGTTTGAATTTTTTCAATACGTTTCTGTACTATAACCAAGATATAAAAATTGCACTCATGATTATAACTTTGCAGAATCAGTACCCAACAGAATAGATCGGCCGTCGTCCATTCATCCCAAGATTCAGATTTTTAACCGTTATCTCTGCCATCTTGGATCTCGTCTCCCTAGTCGAACTGCCTATGTGTGGAGCAAGAACCACATTTGGCAGTCTTGCCAAGGGGTAATTCTTTGGGACAGGTTCTGTCTCAAACACGTCTAGTCCTGCACCGGAGATTGTACCGTTCTTTAGGGCAGTAAAGAGATCCCGCTCATCTACTAGCCGCCCCCGTGCTGTGTTTATCAGAAATGCCGATCTCTTCATCTTTTTAAGATTCTTCATACCAAACAGATTCTCTGTCTCTTTGGTGTGAGGGGTGTGAATTGAGACAAAGTCACTGCGAGATAATAGTTGCTCAAATGATACATACTTTGCACCTAGAGCCTTTTCTTGAGATTTTGATACCCGTCTACGGTTATGGTATATTATATTTACATCAAATGCCTTTGCTCTCTTTGCAAACGTACTACCAATCCTCCCCAGACCTAGAATTCCGACAGTCTTTCCTTGCAGACCCACACCGACATAGTCATACGCCCCATAGACTCTGGTCCACCTGCCTGCACGAATGGTTCTGTCCCCTTCAGTTACCCTGCGTGAGACATCAAGTAGTAAGGAGAATGCTAAATCAGCCGTTGCATCTGTTAGTACCTCCGGGGTATAGCCAACACGAATCTTTCTCTTTTTGGCATGCTCTGTATCCACGTGATCAAAGCCCACGCTGTAGGTACTGATAACTTTGAGATTCTGTGCATGGTCAATTATATCACTTGTAATATTATCATATGGAAAACAGACCAGTCCGTCAGCATCCCTTATCTTTGATCGCAGTCTTGCCTGTGAGATAGGGCTGCGTCCAGAATGAATCTCAATACGGTATCTCTTTTTTAGTTCTGCTAGTGCAAAGTCATGTATAACTCCGGTAAGAAAGACTCGTTTTTTCATCATTTTTGATGAATATCTCAAACCATTTATACGATCTCATTCCAAGTCTATTTGATGTCAGAAGATACCGAGTTTGCAGTCTGTGTAAAGTGTAGAAAGTCGATTGAAAAGTGTGAATGTGTGTGTCCTTATTGTGGTGAACGTGACAAGTGTGAATGCGCATTGTTTGATGCCGCCACCGGAGGTTAGAATGAATGAATATATTAAATCCGTCAAAGGTGAATGTCTGTGAATGCTGATTTTACATGGCTAATCGGGGGCCCTCAGGGCAGTGGTGTAGAGTCGGGCGCCAACATCTTCTCAAAGGTCTGCGCCGAGATGGGCTATCAGATATTTGGCAAGAGAGAGTTTTACTCCAACATCAAGGGGGAGCACAGCTACTTTATCGTAAGGGTTGCAGACAAAGAGATCCACTCAAACGTAACTGATGTCAATCTCATGGTATCATTTGATGCCGAGACAATCTTTCGGCACTTTGATGAAATAGTATCAGATGGCGGGATAATCTATGACGCTGATCTAGCAGAGACAAAGACCGATGCAGTCCACACCCTTGATGCGCCATTCAAAGAGAGACTGCATGAACGCCTCAGATCAGAGGACAGGCCGTTTACCGTTGCAGGTGCATTGGAGATTGCAAGAGGAAACGGCGTCAAGCTGTTCCCTGTATCCTTCAAGTCCATACTTGAGGCATTGGCAACAGAGACTGAAAACCCCCGTCTGAAGGGACTAGTCAGAATGTTCAATGTCATTGGTGTGTCATTATCCCTAGGGCTAGTCAGGATGTCAACTGATTCGCTACAAAAGACCATAGGTAAAATATTTTCAAACAAGCCAGAAGTTGCAAAGATAAACCAGTTGGCGGCAACCTATGCATACAACTTTGCTACTGCAAAGTTTGAGGGTTTCAATCATGTACTGTCTGGAATACAAAAAACTCCCGGTACGCTCCTGATACAAGGATTTCAGGGAACCGCCCTAGGAAAGATGGCGTGCGGCTGCAGATTCCAGGCCTACTATCCCATAACTCCGGCATCTGACGAATCTGTATTTCTAGAATCAAATGAGATCATCGAGGTAATTGATAACAGGCCAGGCTCTACTGCAGTCATTCAGGCAGAAGATGAGATCTGTGCGATGGGAATGACAATTGGCGGCTCACTGACTGGAACACGTTCGGCAACATGTACTTCGGGTCCTGGATTTGCACTGATGGCAGAAATGCTGGGATGGGCCGGAATAAATGAGGTACCAATAGTCATTACCAATTACCAGCGAAGCGGGCCCTCTACTGGTCTTCCGACACGGCATGGACAAGACGATCTGCTCTTTGCAGTACATGCAGGCCACGGTGACTTTCCAAAAATAGTCTATGCATCAGGGGATATTGAGGAGAGTTTCTATGACACTGGCAACTGCTTTAACTATGCTGATATCTTTCAGGTTCCTGTAATTCACATGATGGACAAGTTCCATGCAAGCTCAGTAATCACATGCAAGAGGTTTGATCCCCAAAAGATTACCATAAACCGGGGCAAGCTCTTGGAGAAGGTAGATGATAACTATAGGCGGTTTGAGTTTACAGACGATGGCGTCTCACCACGCTCCAGGCTTGGCATGGATAATGGAATATTTTGGAATACCGGGGACGAGTCAGACGAGACAGGTCACATTACAGAGGATCCAATATTGCGCGTAAAGATGATGAATAAGAGAATGTCCCGCCTAGACCTGATTCTAAGGAACATTCCAGATAATGAGCAGGTCATCTCCTTTGGCGTTGAGGAGCATACCATAGTATCATGGGGGTCTGCCAAAGGACCCATACTTGATGCCATAAAGATGCTCAAAGAGGAGGGGATAAAGATAGGATTCGTCCAGCTAAAACTGTTGCATCCATTCCCAAGTGACTATGTTAACTTTTTGATAAAGGATGCAAAGACCATAATCGACATAGAGGCAAACTATTCAGGCCAGCTAGGGAAATTATTCAAGCAGAACACGGGACGAGATATTGACTATTATATCTTAAAATATACAGGGCGTGTCATGACATGCATTGAAGTGTATGACGCGCTTAAAAAGATCGTACAAAACAAGGCAGACAGGCGGGAGGTTTTAATGCATGGCGCTTAAGCTGGCAGATTACAAGACAGACGTACACAATGACTGGTGTCCGGGATGTGGAGATTTTGGCATAGTCAATGCAATTCAGATGGCACTAGCAGAGATGGGCATAAGGCGAGACAAGACTACAATGTTTTCAGGAATTGGTTGTTCTGGCAAGACCTCGCACTATATCAACACTTTTGGCGTCCACACGTTGCACGGAAGGGTCTTGACGTTTGCACAGGGCGCAAAGATTGCAAATCCGGAGATGACTGTTCTTGCAGTGGGGGGAGACGGGGACGGTCTGGGAATTGGCGCCGGCCACTTTGTTGCAGCCGGCAGACGAAACGTGGACATGACTTATATCATATTTGACAACGGTGTGTATGGTTTAACAAAGGGGCAGGCATCACCTACTTTGAAGCTTGGAGAAAAGACAAAGTCGTTGCCTTCTGCAAATACAAATGCTAGTGTCAATCCCATCGGACTAGCAGTTGCAAGTGGTTTTACGTTTGTAGCCCGTGGATACTCGTATGATGTCAGACATCTCAAGGACCTTATAATCAAGGCAGTCAATCACAAGGGATTGTCATTTCTTGATGTTTTACAGCCCTGTCCTACCTATAATGATCTCAACACCAGGGACTGGTATGCAGGAACAGACCTAGTTGATGAGGCACAAAAGAGACATTCCAGGATATACAAGCTAGAAGACCAAAAGTTTGATCCTACAGTAAACTATGCCTCCGAAGTCGAGGTAAATGAAAAGTTGGCTCAGGCACTGATAAAGTCCCTAGAATGGGGAGAAAAGATTCCAATAGGCGTGTTTTACAAGAACGAGTGGATCTCGCCATATGATCAGAGGATAAAAGACAAGATTCCAAACTATCTGGAAAACCCTCCTGCAAAACAAACAATCTCCAAAGACGGCCAGCCTAGTACCGATATCTCAAAGATACTAGACTCGCTAGAAGTGTAGAATTATTGAACTGCAAAATAGGTATTGGAATTATTAGAGCCATAGTTTCCATCAATCCAAAATATTAACAGATAATTATCGGCAGTAAAATCCCGGGTTATATCAAAACTAGTCTCAAATGTTCCATCGCTGTTTATAGAACATGCTGATCTCTTGCCATCACTGTAATTGTACCATTGTCCAAATTCAGGAAGTGAGCCATATGTTGCAATTATCGCGTCTCTGGAATTTGCATCAAAGTAATTGTTGAATGCATCAACGTCATAAGGATGGTATCTTTCACATTCCATAGAACCTATGCTACCGCCATGACGGTTGATGTCATCATGGATTGACCTGTAATTAACTCCAACAAATTCATACTCGGAATATGCCACAACGGTTCCACCAAACGTTGTTCTAGCTTTGGAAGTGATGACAACGTCAGGTATCTTTCCAGTTACGCTAACAGTATCACCTAAACCGTACTGTTTCTTGTCAGTACTTATCAACCCTTTATCGGCCTGGGATGGAATGTTTGCTGTTTCTAGACCTGCAATTTGAGCTTCTAATTGTGCTAGTTTTTCAAGTATCAGTGAAATGACATTGGGACTAGATG
>DAXZ01000044.1:0-642 GCA_002506665.1 Nitrosopumilus sp. UBA526
TTGCAATTCTTTCTCATATTTTTTGATCATATCTACAAACTTTTCTAACCGTGAACAGATCTGGGGTATTATCAGATTTTTCTAGCATCTTGGTTATTGTTTCTCCCACAACAATCTGTTACGAATCGTCTTTCCATAATGCGGAATTTTTCCCAGAACAGCTCCAAGCCCCTGCTCGGACTATGCTGGCCCAAGATTAAATACAAATTTGGTAATATAGAACTGAAAAATGCCTTACGAAAAAGTATACTTTTAGAGATTAAAAGAATCTCGTCCTAAAGAATCCAAGAAACCTGGATCTAGGTAGCCGGTCTAATCCTTGTCTGTTCTTTGGTTATCGCCAGGACCTACCATGTCTTCCGGATTGACCTTGCTGTCCCAGTTACCACTTGCACCTTTGATTAAAGATATGATACCTGCTCCAATAAACCCTGCAACTAGTCCAAAGAATAATGTCTGATCCAATATCTTAAAAGAACAATTAATCTCTACTGGTGGCAAATCATCCGAGTACTCGTAACATGTCCCAAACTCAGCTGATTCTAGAGTTGCTGCTTGATAATTCTGACCAAACCCTCCTAGTATGATAAAACCCACAAAGACAAGACCTACACCTGCAATGATAAACCTCATATCACTCAT
>DAXZ01000044.1:717-3118 GCA_002506665.1 Nitrosopumilus sp. UBA526
GCCTCATAAAATGCTCCTAAAAATACGACAAACTCTGAGAACTGGCTCTTTGAGATCTTTTTGCTATTAAGATATGACTGCCATGTCAATTCCACAAGGCTCTCTGATTTTGGCTTTATTGAGATTGTTGCAACATATGCCCTTAGAGGAAGTCCTTTGGTGGCAATGTATGTAAAATATTCTCCTACCTTCCATGCAACTATGTGCTCCTCGATCTGGTTTCCATCATTGCACGTTATCAGTCTGATGGCTCCAACACCTCTTCTCTTTTTAGAGAGGTACACAGTCTTTTTTACATCCTCCGCCCACGCTGCCAATCCTGCAATGTCGCTAATCTTTCTCCAGACCTTGTCCTTTGAAGCTTTTATCTTGATTGTCTTCTTGAGTGTTCCCGTGTGGAATCTCTTTGCCATAGTCATGTCTAAAACCTGCCGAATTTTAAATTTGGCATAATCATTTTTAATCCTCCACAACGTCAAAGATAATAGAAATGGTCTTTGGATGGGGTAAAAAAAAGGCAAAGCCAATGGGGGCGATTCCACAAAACAAGGAGATCTTACTCGTAGATGTTCCCAGGGTCATATCGGATCTCGGGGACTTGAGAAAGTCTCAAACCTTGTCAGAGATTAACAATCTCAGAAATGACACAGAACCGCTAATTGATGATCTAATCCAAATAGGCAATATGCTAGAAAAGGACAGCCTCAATGTAGATAACCTTGACAAACATCTTGCAATCATAGTCGTACGTGGAAAAAAGCAGGTAATTGATGTAATCAAAAAAGACGTTGCCTTATTGCCAAAAATTTCGTCCTTTGATGATGCTACACAGCTAAACACGGTGCTAACCCAAACCCTCAAAAAAGTTGGAGATGTTTTAGGACGCCAGACTCGAATCATACACATCTTTGCAAAAAAGTATGCCGCCCAGCTAAAGGAGAATCTTGAGGTGATGAACTCGAACCATTCTGAAATACGTACACTGCTGAAAAATTATGATTCTACTAAATCTCTGTCTGATCAGATACTATACACACTTGATCAAATCAAAGACCTAAATGATCTACACAAAGTAAAATCACAAAAAATCTCTGAAACAAACAAAAACACCGTTCTAATCCAAGAAAAAATATCTATGATCAAATGCTCCATTGATGAGACAAAGTCCTCTGATAGCTATGGCAGGTATCTTGCTTTGAGGGATACCTGCGATAAATTCAGAGACCAAAAATCATTGATCATCAATCAAATCCATACGCAATTTACAAAGATCTCCCGTCCTTTGAGCAGATACAAGTATGCATCCTCACTTGACAAGGCACAGAAAAATCTCCTCTCTGACCTAGTTGCCGAACCCTTTGACGTGCTCACCTCTGAGAACCGTGATTCTATAATTACCATTCTTGAGAATGTCAGAAAAGGCGTCTCATCGGGTTCTATCTCAGTCAAGGATATAGACAAGACCACTTTGCAAATAACCCAGACAACAGAGTTCATTGATGTATTCTTGAGACAGATCTCAGAATATCATACAAAATACAAGGAACTTCGAGATAATGTCCGTTCCCTCAAACCTGAAAATTTGGATTCGCTGGAAAGTGCTCTTGCCAAAAATATTACACTAGCTGACGAATCTCGGCTAAAGTCTGCAACCCTCCAGGATGCGATAAATGAGATTGATTCGGGTATTCCCAAGACGGTATCTGAAATTGAGGAAAAACTGCATGAATTTTCAAATACCCGGTATACGGTGCTACTATCTTAAAATTAATTTAGCTCTAAATTAAAGGCTTTTTGTGTTATTTAAAAAGAAGAAGAGTTTTGAACGCAAAGTGCTGCTAAAAAAGGATGTTCTTGACAGCATCTTGTCTTTTTGCCAAATGAAACATCCTAACGAAGGAATACTGATTCTCAAGGGCAAGTCAAAACATGGTGAAATAAAGATAGACGGACTTGTAATCCCGCCTTTTAGTGAGACCGGCCCCACATTTGCTGGATTTCCACACTCTTTCTTGCCTTTTGATATGAGCTATGTGGGAATTGTTCATTCCCATCCAAGTGGTTCAGCAGAACCATCTGTAACTGACTTGCATAACTTTTTTGGACTAGTCTCTATGATAGTAAAATTTCCATACGATGATGATTCTATCTTTGCATGGGACAGTAGCGGCAATCCGATCCCACTTGCAATTGAGCAAGATTCTGTAAATTAATCATTCATTGTGTATATAGATCAATGATTCCAAGCTCAATGTACGGTAATCCAATACGGTGTAAATTCTTTCCAAACACAAGCGTTACAAATCAGTTCCTTTTTAATTCCGCCAAGTATCAGATACATGGTAGTCCCCCTCATTTTTTACAAAATTTATGAGGACAAGTATACGGGGGGGGGGGGGGG
>DAXZ01000084.1:0-3814 GCA_002506665.1 Nitrosopumilus sp. UBA526
GTCTAGGATTCCGGCAAGCCTAGTATCGTTTTCTGTGATGCCTCCTGCATCATGGGTGGTCAGTTCTATGGTAATCTTGTTGTATACGTTAAACCACTCTGGATGGTGATTCATCTTTTCAATCTCCATGGCCGCCCTAGTCATAAAACCAAAGGCCTGGTTAAAGGTCTCAAACTCGAATTTTTTGCATAGTTTCTTGTTTATAATGCTCCATCCCGGCAGGCTTTTGAGCTCCTGCGTAATGTCCTCTTGTGATAAAAGTGTCATAATGTCTATAAAGATATAGACGCTACATTAAAAGATTGATTCATTACCTCTTTTCACAAACAGAGATGAAATGAACAAACTGCTTGAAAGCATCAAACATTCCATCTCTGAGACCCTCAAAGAGAGAAAGATTGGCATTGCATTTTCTGGAGGTGTTGATAGTGCCTTGATATCAAAAATCTGCTCAGAGATGAAATATGATATTACCTTGCTTACAATCGGATTTGCCAAATCCCATGATATTATATTTGCAAAAGAGGTTAATCAATATCTGAGATACCCGCATCATATTTTAGAGATTGATTCTGCAACGTTTCGTGCTGTCTCATCAGCAATACACCACACAATAAAGACAGACAATCTGTCTTGGAACGAGAACTGTATTGCATTTTATTACGTCTCTAAACTAGCACAAAGCCTTGGACTGTATACCGTAGTTACTGCAAACGGAATCGACGAACTGTTCTGTGGATATGATGTCTATCGTAGGGAATTCTCAAAAGGCCAGTCTCATATTTACAATATTATAAATGAGAAGCTAGAAAACGAACAAAGCATGATGCAGTCAGTCAACCTGGTTGCATCTGAATTTGGAGTAGAGATATGCCAGCCGTTGTTAAATTCAGAGTTTATCAAGTATGCAAAGACCATACCCCTCTGTGAAAAGATTCACAGCTCAGATGACATGTACCGTAAACACATAGTGCGACAGCTGGCAAGGGACCTCAAAGTCCCCGAGATCTCTTGTGCCAAACGAAAAAAGGCACTACAATATGGCTCACAGATTCACAAGAAACTAACTGCACTTTGAAATTTTTATTCTCTTAACTGACCTTGCCACGTTACTTATGATGATGTATGATGCGCCAAGATGCTTCTCTGGCACAAATATTGCTTCGATCTCCTTTTCAGTCAGATTTTGTGAAAATGCCCTGTCCCCCTTGATCGCATCTACATACTCGATTCCTTTATCATTTGCATAAAATGCGACCCTTTGAACGTCTTTGTATGCCGTAAATCTAGGTATGCCTTTTTTAATCAAAGCCTCTAGGACAAACTCTGCAAATATCTGCCCCCGGGTGATGTGGAGATTCTCTGCAATTTTCTTTGTATTTATCACAAGACCAGAGATGATTCTAGTCATGGTCTCTAGCATCTCATCTGTTAGAATGGAGACTGTCGGAATGACAAATCTCTCATTGGCCGAATTTGAGAGATCCCGTTCATGCCATAGCGGAATATTATCAAAGGACAATGCAACCTGGCTCTTTACTAGCCTTGACAGTGAGGAGACACGCTCGCTCTTTATCGGATTTCTCTTGACTGGTACTGCGCTGCTACCCATCTGACCGCGCTTGAATGATTCGGCAACCTCGCCTATCTCTGTTCTCTGCAGATTTCTAATCTCTACTGCAATCTTGTCTAACGTTGCGCCAATTAGCGCCAACTCAAATACATACTCTGTGTATCTCTCCCTTGGAACAACCTGTGTAGTTACCTGTGCTGAAACCAATCCGAGTTTCTTTGCAACCAGTCTTTGTACTCCAAGTGACTTTGCCCCCATCAGTGAACCTGTCCCTACAACTCCGAGTGTCTTGCAAATCAGCACTCGCTTTTTTATCTCCTCGATTCTCTCTACATGCATTGCCATCTCTGCTGCCCAGTTGGCAAACTTTAATCCAAATGATATGATACTTGCGTGCTGTCCATGTGTTCTTCCAACTGCTGGAATTTTTTTATGTTTTACTGCCATCTTTCCAAGCATTGCTGCAAGCTTTGCAACCTTTGGCTGTATAATACAAAGCGCATCTCGCATTTGCATCGAGTTGCTAGTATCTACTAAATCATTGCTTGTCAGACCAAAGTGTATCCATGGCCGCGCATTTTTTGAGCATCGCTCACTTAGTGACTCTACGAGTGCTGCTGTATCATGATCACTTTTTGCCTCTAGCTGCTTGATTCTCTTTGCAGTAATTTTACCAGACATTGCAGCTCCTAGTATCTCTCTGCCTACGCTCTTTGAGATTATGCCTAGCTCGCTTTGAGATATGGCCGCTACACCCTCAATCTCTAGCTGGTAATCTATCTTTTTTTGCTCAGCAAATATCTCCAACATCTCCTTTGTGCCATAACGGCCACTATCGATAGGTAGGACTGCCAACGAATGTTCCTTGTTGTATTTTATACATAAATCTAGCTTCTTGTCCTCTTTTTTATAGCTGCGATCTTTTTTGATGATCTGCTCTCTTTTGTCCTTGCCCTAGACTTGCTTACCTTCCCCTCCCGCTTGACGGACTTGCCACTTCTTCTATCTGCACGGGCGGCACTAGTTCTCATAACATGTTCATCTTTGTGCTCTTGTTTTTCTTTTTCTGATATTTTTTTCCTGCTCATGTAATTGTGATTTATCTTCTCTACTAGTTAAAGTTAGACTAGACTAATAGTTGTAATTGTGCAAAAAAACAGTGTTATGCCGGATTTTACGAACAAATTAAACTATTTCTTTAAATGGGATAACTACCAATACTATACTAATGATACCAACAATAGGTGTACAGCCGTTATACTCTGTACATCTAAAGAAAAACACAGAGCTCTACATCAAAAACGACTCTCTAGTTGTAATTCACAACAAGAAAGGAAATGTATTTGCGATGAATCTTGGAATCATTCGTTGCGCATATCCGGTATCGCATGACACTGTCAAAATATTTTGGCGAGCGCCCAAAAACAAGGGCAATGCAGGATGGAAGTACTGGCACAGATACCAGCATGATTTCAAGATTGACTTTAAAAAATCATTTCCTGACAAGCAACAGCGAAAGATGGCAGAAAAAACCGAAGCAACAAAGCTTGCAAACATTTTGCTACATGCAGCACAGGTGAATCACTCTGTAACAAAACCAAATACCAGGGGACACCTAGCACTACATGCAGACGAACATCTGATTGGATTTTATGATGCACAATGCAAATACGGCAAGGGCGTAATGCTGATAACTAATCTGGGAATTTACTTTACAGTCAAAAACCAAGGCCTCTGCCTTGACATGCCACTTGACATTCTAGACTCGTATGATTTCAAAAATCAGACTGTTAAAATCCACTACTTTGAGCCCATGTGGAGGGACGGCTATGACCAGTCATCTAGAAAGAACCGTAATATCGAGCTAAGAATTATTGATGAATCTGCCCAGACGGTCTGTGATGGTATCGGCAGGGCATATTCTGACGGTGGTGCCAAGGTGGCAAGAATGCTTGCACAACGCACAAAAGAGTTTGGTTCAATGACCCCCAATGAGCTGTTTGCCGAGTATTATGCCGGAAAGGAGGGGGTATTCAAACCGATAAATGACTATTGCTCATTACTTGCAAATAAGATGTGGGGTATTCCCACAACTGAGGCGGTAGAAAAGTTTGACAATACAGTTGTACGGGTATGTCTGTTCACTGGAATACCACTTGATGTTGCAGGAAAAATGACACAAAAAGATAGAGAGTTTAGAGAAGAAACAATGCGCTATCATAGGCGGTACGAGGAATATGC
>DAXZ01000084.1:3864-8842 GCA_002506665.1 Nitrosopumilus sp. UBA526
ACATTTGATACCATACAGGAACTTGTAAAAAATGAATCAGTCTCTGAATCTTTTATGCCTAAATCTGTCTTGGAGTATAAAGAATTCAAAAGAGAGACCAATGCCAAGATCATTGCACAAGAATCCATCGACTATCCAAACGGATTAAAGTTTGAATGGACTGATGATGTATTTTGTCCATGGAGTCTCGATGATGCCAAGAGAATTGTATCTGATAAAGACTTTGTATCCATACTTGATGCCATCATATCACTGAATGCAGAGTATGGTGACATTGACAAGTTTATGCCAGGGCCCATGTATTCCAAGACCTTTGAGATAACACAATACCGCGAGGTTCTACTAAGAATCAGGCGTGTATATGACCACTGGTGTATCTCACATCTGCCAAACAAGTGTACCAACAAGAACCGAAATTGGATACAGTATGTGATAAATAATGTCAATATGCAAAACCAAGAATTATTCACGAATCACCATGATGAAAAACAGACTGCAATGGATGTGATAAGGACGGCAGAATCCGAGTCCCAGAACACAAAGACTAGGCTTGAGAGAATCATTATACCAAAAAAGATACCTGCGTGTGATATTTA
Organism: Nitrosopumilus sp. UBA526; assembly: GCA_002506665.1. Lineage (GTDB taxonomy): Archaea > Thermoproteota > Nitrososphaeria > Nitrososphaerales > Nitrosopumilaceae > Nitrosopumilus. The sequence continues at coordinate 4,461 of DAXZ01000084.1, forward strand.
CGCTGATGCGTGGCATGACAAGTCAAAACATGTCTGGTTTACCACAAATCCTTTTTTTAGAATCTCAGATCCTGATATACACATCATGAATCCTGACGAATGTGAACAAAAATACGGTTTCAGGGCCATGGCATTTCCAGAAAATATGGTACATCTCAAACACGGGTATCCTGCAATATATAACGAATCAGGAGGATGGTGGGTCTTGCTGTGTACCATACATGACGAGCAGATCACAGCAGAAATGGTCAATGAAAAGTTTGTTTGCTATACCCTAAGTTATGAGGTCTCTGAACCATCCCTTACTCTGGGAAATGACGGGGTCTTTGTATACATGACTGAACAAGAATATATCCTTGATACTCTGGACCATAGACTGCCATTTAATGAACGAGTAAGACGGCTGATATTTACAAAGGCTGCCACTCACTGCGTTATAGTTACTCCTGAAGACAAGAAACAGATGATATCAGTTGTAGCTTGATTCTCTGGAATTTTTTTCTCCAATAATTCAAGACTTTGTGTGAGTGTATTTGTCTAATGGCATGGTGGCCTGTTTTAGCTTTGTAGCACCGCCTGTCTCATCTTTTGTTGAGTTGTCTTGTGGAGACGTATCTGACTTGGTGCCATCTGCGTTCTCTTGCAATACTGCCGGCACACTTTTTGCTGCTGCATCACCACGTCTCTTGGCTGACGCCTCTGGATCAAATCCTCCTCCGGGGCCGCTTCCGGCATAACTCATAAAGCTGTTTCCCTGCTGCTGAAACGGTGTACCAACAGCTCCGGCACCGTGCGCAATGTGTCCCATCCCAATTGCAGTATCTGTCATCATTCCAGCAGACGCGCCTGCTCCTAGGCCGTGACCTAGCCCTCCTAGTACGCCTGTCATTCCAGCCCTGCTTAAGAATCCGGACTCTGAACCATGCACACCCCTAATGCCTGCAGCAGCTCCTGTCGCCCCTCCCTTGATGACACTTACTGCACTCAGTGCACCTGACATGACTGCTGTTCCAACCATAGATGATGCCTGGCCTGCCATGCCAGAGAGTAATGGCACCATGAGCAGTGGAATGGTTATTGCAAGTATCAGCAGAGATATTGACGCAATCCAGAACGTAAATCTCTCATGGCCTTCTGACCTAGCTTGTACAAACTCGTCTTCCATGTCAAGCAGTATTCCTGCACCTGTAAGAAATACAGCTGCTGTAATTATTGGAATCAGCATTAGTGGAACTATTGCCTCTAACAGCTTGGCAAAGATTCCACCCACCTTTGGCACAAAGGCAAGCAGGACAAACATCGGCAACAGCGATATTATCAGTCCAAGTAACAGTTCCCTGAGTGTCATGATTATCAGACCTGTCAGTGTCAGTGAGAACAGCAGCATTGTCTTTGTCATTCCCATAAATATCGTAGATCCTATGATCTCACCTATGTTTGCAAAGTCTGTCAGTATGCGGTCAAACCCGACAACGTTATTGTCAATCTCAGTTGTAGCCCCTGCAAACGCCTTTTGGTACACATAGGCAATTCTTAGCTGCGGATGACACACATCTCGCTCGTTGCCTCCAAGTGTCGACTGCTCAAGCCTCTCGTATATCTCCCTGTTTTGCTCAGCAACTAGCAGCAATATTCTGTCAGGATCATTTATGCAGTTATCTTTGGTATTTTGTGAATACATTGGGTTTAGCATCTGAATTGAGAACCGTTCGACCTCGACTGATACCGTATCCCATATTGGAACAAAAACCATAACTAGAATCATCATGCCCAAGAATTTGAAGAACATTGGCTTTGTCTTTCCCCTAGAGAATATCCCTGACGCCTCACCCCAGGCACTTGTCATTATGTATGCAAATATCAGTATGCTTCCCACAGGAAAGATATTCTGCCTCATCAGCTCATATGTGACATAGTTTGATGTCGGCTGCAGATACGACAAATTCTCATCTAGTCCTGCTATTCCTCTTATATCCTCGAAAAACTTTGGATTGTGAAAGCCCACGTTGATAAACTCTTGCTGTAATAGATTTGTCTGAGACGCCGCAAATGCGATAAACGCCAGGGTCATGGCTATGGTAGATACAAGCATGATGATTGCAGATATCCCAAGGTCTGCCTCAGAGTAGGACAGGAGGAATCTTGCTAGTCTGTTTTGAGATATGCTATGTATCATAAAATTCCACCGTCTTTGCAACTATGGTGTGATCGTTTGAATCCCTGACTGTAAACTGTCTCTCTCCTCTCTTTGGCATTATTGTTATGGTTATCTGTCCTGCACTGTTTGTCCTGTCACATACTATCTTTGTGTCATTTATTGATACGGTTACCGTCTCGTATCTGTGAGACTCGCCGACATTGAGTGTCATGTCAATTGGAACGGATTCATCTGAGAATTTTATTTTTTGGAGTGTCTCAGGTGTCTGGTCTGTGGTATATGTTGTCTCCGAGTCGCCATACCCAACTACATCTGATGGCGTGTGTCTTGGTTTGGGTCTCTTTTTTGCAGGTTTTTTTACAGAGATTATGATATAATAGAGATACATCTCTGGGATCTCCCCGCGCCACTTGAAGAATGCTAGTATCAGACAAGGAAATGTCAGAGCAGCTATCAGTACAGGAATGACACCAATTGCTGCAAATATTGCCGATAATCCAAATATTCCAAGATATGCCATCTCACGCAGACTAAAATTAACAAGGGGACTCTCAACTAGCGGGGTCAGCAGGTCAGACTCGTGTCTGATGGCAACAAAATACTTTGTAAATGTCACGCAAACAGTTTATGCATTTTTGTATTAAAGGAGAATATGGAATTGTTACTGTAATGGCGTTGCAAAAATCAGTATCCAAAGTATAAAAAAAAGAGGAGAAGGATAAATCTACTTTACTGTTATCTTGTGCAGCTTTTCGATATTGTCCCCAGAGGTGGTACTTGCAATGACGCGCAAAAGGATACTTTCACCAGGATATACATCCCAATATCCATCCGCATGCGAAGCATCTTCAGGTATTACGGTATTTACGACACCATATGCCACTCTTTTTGTAGCAACACCACCATTGTCATCAGCTGCATTTACTTTTTCATCCTTTACAGATCCAGATATGACCAATGTCTTGTATGGTTCTACGGTATCTGTCTGTACATCCAATCTATGATATGCAGTTGCTGATCCATCTGCATAGTCTATCTCAACCCAGGCATCAATCTTTTCAAGTGTGCCTGAACCCTGGTTGGTAAACTGGATGTTTGCCTCTAGATGATCACTGTTAATTGAGTGCATCTCGACGGTTTTTGGTAGCAGGTCAGTTGCCGTACTAGTGCCTGAGAGAATGTTTCCTGCAAGTACAGCTGCTGTTCCCATGGCGCCCACCGTTACTACAATTGCTATTATTATTGCAATCGGTTTTGAGTCCATAAAAGTTGCTAAACGTTTTGAATAAAAGGGAAAACCATGCATTATGGTGATATGCGTACAATGTTGTAATTTGCACTCAAAAGTATAATGTCCCTCTTTTCATCCTGTATGCAGTGTATCGTTCTATCAGAGTTGGCAGGAATGACAAAGTCACGATCATCGAGTGCCCCTGAACTGTCTTTGCAGAGAATCTCTGAACCGTCCTCATCCCAGAACTCTGTTATTGTTACGGGTCTTTGAGCATAGTTTACAATCGTAACAAACGTGTTCTCATTCATACTCTGAACATCCAATATGCCAATTCTCTCCTGCATTCTTGACTCTGCAGTCTCTGTCATGTGTTGTATTGACTGTATGGTGTCATCATAACTATTCCCTATTGCAACAAGCATGATACCTGCAATGCCGACGAATCCCACCATCAATAGTATCATCTCGTTTGAGAGTATCACGGCATAATGATACAAAATACAGTTAAAGACAGGTGTATGCCTGGTCTGCCTTAAATCCAAATTATTCATCACGTGATACAATGCTTGAAAAGATGGGAAAGACAGACCTCGGAGAGTCTGCCAAGGCAATGGGACTAGTCTTTGTCATAGGACTGGTACTAGCAATTATTGGCGGAACATTGGGGGCAGTATCTGCAAATGACACCACAGACTATGCAAATTCTGACATCATAGAGGGAGAAAGCATCACACCAGAACAGATGATAGGCCACTTTCACCAGCAGGGAAAGGGTCTGATCGGACTGTTGGCATTCTGGTTCCCAATTATAGGCATAGTCATGATTGCCATAGGTGTGACTACACTACATCTTGGCACAAGGCCATTTGGTGTGGCACTTTTGGCAACCGGAATGGTATCGTCTCTGATATTATTTCATGATGTCATATCTATGCTTGTGATGGCAACACTCTATGCCGTGTCGCTGTGCTCAGATATTGCAAGCACCAT
>DAXZ01000025.1:0-4171 GCA_002506665.1 Nitrosopumilus sp. UBA526
ATGATGGACGATACCATGATGGATGATTTTATGATGGATGATACCATGATGGATGATTTTATGATGGACAAAGTAGGATCAACACAACAAAGTGTTACTATTCCTGCTGGAACTTCGATTCGGGGATGTGAACAAACTGACGAGTGCTACTTACCGGCAAAGATTGTAATCAATGCTGGAGATACGGTAGAATGGATCAACGTTGATACTGCAGTACACACAGTAACTAGTGGCAGTAAGACTACTGGTCCCTCGGGTCTATTTGATAGTAGTATAGTAATGGCAGATGCGTCTTTTGCATTTACTTTTGATGATGCTGGCAGCTACGACTACTTTTGCCTAGTACATCCATGGATGTCCGGCATAGTTGACGTGAACTAACCCCCCCACACTTCTTTTTCTTATTTTATTTGATTCTTTCTTATTGTTCGATTATATGCCACACCAAATCTATGTGTCTCATCTCTTGCGTGCTGAAGAATCTTTAGAGATGATCTGTATTTGGGAATTATAATCGGGGTTTTCTTTTTTGGACGATAGATCTCTTCATTTTCTTTGGCCAAAGAGATACATGGCAAGCTCAGACCAAGTGCCTCCAAGGATTTGACTGTTGCACTGAGTTGGCCTTTGCCGCCGTCAATTACTATCAAATCTGGAAGTTCCGAGTTCTCTTCAAGCAGTCTATAATATCTCCTCTTAACTATCTCACCAATCATTGCAAAATCATCCCTTTTGTGTACAGTCTTAATTCTGAACCTTCTGTATCCTGATTTATCTGGAATGCCACCAACAAATCTAGACATTGAACCTACGGCAAAATCATCCCCATGATTGGAAATATCAAAACACTCGATAATGTTTGGGATTACAGGCAGATTCAGAACCTCCTTTAGTTCAACTAGGCCCGGGCTCCCTCCTTTTGAATGAATTAACTCGATGTTTCTTAGGATTAAATTTATGATGTCTCTCTTTTTTCCCCTGACAGGCGTTAAAATCTGTACTGTGAATCCTGACTGCTCAGAAAGCAAGGATTCAAGCAGTCTCAGGTCTTTTGGGGGCTGACTGACAAGAACGAATCTTGGTATTTTATGTGTGGAATAATACTGGTACAAAAAATTTGAAAAAGAGTTGTCCCCCACTAGGTCAAAAAAGAACTTGTTACTGTCCCGGATCACACCATTGATCATTCTGAAATTCATCACGGTTGCTGACTGTTCTCGGATACTTATTCCAAAGTACTCTTCATCAGAATTCTTTACATACTCCATCTTTTGCCTAGTCTGAAGACTCGCTAATCTTATCAGTGTGTCTCTGATGTCTTTTGCGCGCTCAAACTGTTGCAATTTTGCAGCTTGCTGCATCTCGACTTTTAATTTTTTTGCAAATGTCTTGGTTTTGTCTCTTCCCTTGAGAACTTGTTCTAGCGCTAAGACATGCTTTGGATACCTCTCTTGGGCATCTTTGAACTCACAAGGCCCCTCACAGTTTCCCAAATGATACTCTAGACAGACTTTTTTTGGCAGGGTCTTGCAGACTCTGATCTGAAATGCCTTTCTTAGTGTGCCAATTGTAAGAAGTTTTGAGCTGCCTTGAGTAAACGGCCCAAAAGTCTTTCCTTTGCCTAAAAATTTTCCATCTCTTGTTCTTCTTGAAACAAGAAGCCTTGGGTATCTCTCATCTGACACTCTGAGGTACGTGTATCTCTGCTGATCTTTTAATTCAATGTTGAACCTGGGCCGATATTTTTTTATCATGTTGGATTCTAGTAAAAATGCCTCGCTCTCATTATCAGTCAAGACAAACTCGATATCAGAAATATTCTCTACTAGTTTTTGGGTCTTGTAGTTTTGATTTTTGTTAAAATATGTCTTGACTCGGTTTCTCAGATTCTTTGCCTTGCCGATATAGATGATTGTACCATCAGCATCTTTCATGAGATATATCCCGGGGTCTGTAGGAACTGTAATATCCAAAGTCATCTTTTTAGCACTTTTTTCAGATATTTTCCTGTATAGCTTCCCGGAGCCTTTGAGATGTCTCTGGGGGTCCCAGTAGATACGACTCTGCCGCCTTCATCCCCCCCTTCTGGCCCAAGATCAATTAACCAATCAGAATTTCTAATTACATCCATGTTGTGCTCAATTACTATTACCGTATTTCCAAGATTTACCAGCCTGTTTAGTACATCTAGCAGTTTTTGAACATCTGCAAAATGCAGTCCTGTTGTGGGCTCGTCTAATATGTAAAGCGTCCTTCCTGTACCTCTCTTTGATAGTTCTGATGCAAGTTTTACTCTCTGAGCTTCACCACCTGACAGGGTGGTAGATGACTGTCCTAGCTTGATATATCCCAGACCGACATCATGCATGGTTTGCAGCTTGCGTTTAATTGCAGGTACATTCTCAAAAAAGTTTAGTGCCTCATAAACTGTCATGCCCAAGACATCTGAGATGTTCTTTGCCTTGTACAGTACAGACAGGGTCTCAGTGTTGTATCTCTTTCCCTTACACTCGTCACATCTGACATATACGTCAGATAGAAACTGCATCTCTATCTGCTTTACTCCGTCCCCATCACATGCAAAACATCTGCCATCACGCACATTAAATGAAAACTGACCCGGTGCATATCCACGCTCCCTTGAGAGTGGTGTGGCAGCATACAACTCTCTTATTGGAGTAAAGGCGCCAATGTATGTTGCAGGATTTGAACGAGGGGTTCTGCCAATGGGTAACTGATCAATTGCTATCACCTTGTCTATGTTTTCCAGACCTGTGATGGCCTTGCATGCCCCCGCCCTGATGTTTGACTTGTAAAAATGAATTTCTAGTGATTTTCGCAAGATATCATTTATCAACGTTGACTTGCCAGAGCCAGATACCCCTGTTACGGAGACGAAGAGTCCCAATGGAATCTCAACGTCAATATGTTTTAGGTTGTTCTCAGATGCCCCCCTTACAACAAGGGTACCTGAACGGTTACGGGTCTTTTCTTTTAGACTTACTTGCAAATCCTTTCTCAGATACGCGCCAGTCACCGACTTTGTATCCTTTAAAATCTGATTTATTGTACCCTCAAAGACAATGTCCCCGCCGTGTACTCCGGCACCCGGTCCCAAATCCACAATCCAGTCTGAACTTCGTATGACCTCCTCGTCATGCTCAACTACAATGACGGTATTTCCCAAATTTCGCAGCTTGTTTAGCGTCTTGACGAGCCTAGCATTGTCTCTCTGATGCAGTCCTATGGTTGGCTCATCGAGAACATACAAGACTCCAGTCAGATTAGAGCCAATCTGAGTTGCCAGTCTGATTCGCTGTGATTCACCTCCGGACAGTGTGGCGCTTGCTCTGTTCAATGTCAGATAGTTTAATCCAACATTCATTAGAAACTCAAGACGCTCTTTTATCTCCTTTAGGACGTCTCTTGCAATGTATTGTTCGTTTTCAGTCAACTCTAATGATGAGAAAAAGTCATAACAGTTGTCAATTGACATGCCACACACATCCATTATTCCGTTTTCATTTATTTTAACTGCAAGTGATTCTGCTTTTAGTTTTTTGCCATGACACATGCTACATGGCGTGTCTCGCATGAACTGCTTTAGCCATTCGCGCTTTGATTCGGAATCTGTCTCTACAAATATGCGCTGCAGGTTCTCCAAAACCCCCTCAAACATGTCTGTTGACTTCCAAGACGAGTCCCCGGACTTTGAGCGATATGTAAAATTGATCAAGTTATCTGTGCCATGTAAAATTATCTGCAGATGCTTTGGTTTTATCTTATCAAACGGAGTCATCAGATCAAAGCCAAACTTTTTCCCTACCGCCCTTAGTGCCTGGTGTCTGAATGCAGAAAATCTACCGCTCCATGGCACTATTGCCCCCTCTAGGATTGACTTTGTCTTGTCTGGAATAACCAAATCTGCATCAAACTCTAGCATTACTCCAAGACCATTGCATGTCTTGCACATGCCAAAGGGCGAGTTAAACGAAAAGGATCTCGGTTCTAGCTCACCTACTGTCAGTCCACAATAAGGGCATGCGTTGTTTTGTGAAAAGATTCTCTCTTTTCTCTCAGCTGAAATCATGACGTCTCCCTTTGCCGCCTTGATTGCAGTCTCAATGGCCTCAAAAAGCCTAGACCTGCCTGACCTCTCGGCTGTGATTCT
>DAXZ01000025.1:4390-6063 GCA_002506665.1 Nitrosopumilus sp. UBA526
GAGCGCGGGTTCTTGCTAGTGGTCTTTTGCTGTATGGATATTGCAGGCGACAGGCCTTCGATAGAGTCAACATCAGGCTTGTCCATCATCTCTAGGAACTGCCTAGCATATGCAGACAAGGACTCGACATATCTTCTCTGGCCTTCTGCATAGATGGTATCAAATGCAAGTGTTGATTTTCCAGAGCCTGATAGCCCACTAATGACTACTAGCTTGTTTTTGGGAATCTCAATATTCAAATTCTTCAAGTTGTGGTGTCTAGCTCCACGGATTCGCAGTTTATCTTCTGCCATTCTTTGATTCAATCTCCCTCTCTATCCTTCTTATTTTATCTCTGCATTCAATTGCATGTTCAAAATCTAGATCTAGGGAATACTTTGTCATCTGTGCACCCAAATCAATCATGTCATTTGCCAGGTCATGCGTTGATTTTAGCTTTGACTCATCTAGGTCAACTTGTTGCTCTGGCACGGATTTTAAAATGGTTCTGGGAACTATGTTGTTTTTCTTGTTATACTGCATCTGTTTTTTTCTACGGCGTCTTGTCTCATCTACTGTATTCTTCATTGACTGTGTGGTTCTATCTGCATACATGATGACTGCTCCATTTACATTTCTTGCGGCTCTGCCACATGTCTGAATCAGACTGGTAAAATTTCTCAAAAATCCTTCCTTATCTGCATCTAGGATTGCCACAAGGGAGACCTCTGGAATATCTAATCCCTCCCTTAAAAGATTAATGCCCACAAGAACATCAAACTCTCCTAGGCGCAACTGCCTGATAATCTCTGTTCTCTGCAATCCATCAATCTCTGAATGCATGTATCTTACTCTTACCTGCCTCTTTGAGAGATATTCTGCTAGGCTCTCTGCCATCCGTTTAGTCAGAGTTGTCACAAGAACCCGCTCAGAGTCGGCTACCCTCTTGTTGATCTTTTGTACTAGATCATCCATCTGATCCTTTGTATGTCTGATCTCAACTTGGGGGTCAAGCAGGCCTGTTGGTCGTACAAGCTGCTCAACAATCTGAGATGAGACCCTTCTCTCATACTCTGAGGGAGTTGCCGAGACAAAGATGGTATTTTTGATGTACCCTTCAAACTCTTCAAATTTCAGTGGACGGTTATCAAATGCGCTCGGCAGCCTAAATCCATACGTTACTAGTTGATCCTTTCTTGAATGATCCCCCTTGTACATTCCATGAAGCTGCGGCAGTGTAACATGAGACTCGTCAATCACCAAGAGATAATCATCACCAAAAAAATCCATCAGACAAAATGCCTTCTCTCCGGGACTTCGCCCATCAAAATGTCTGGAATAGTTTTCAATTCCAGGGCAATATCCGAGCTCCTCGATCATCTCCAAGTCATAGTTTGTCCGCATCTCTAGTCTCTGTTTTTCAAGCTCGTTTAGCTTGGGCAGTCTGAGGTGCAGTTCCTCTCTTATTGACTTGACTGCCCTATCTCGTGCATCTCGTGCGATAAGATAGTGTTTGGCAGGAAAGATTCTCATCTGAGATACCCGTCTTTTCTCTTTGAGTGATACTGGGTCTGAGATGGTAATCTTTTCTACCTCGTCTCCAAACATGGATATTCTGACTAGATCTTCAGAGTACGCCGGTGTGATATCAATGGTGTCCCCCCTTACTCTAAAGTTTCCTGGCGCCACCTTGA
>DAXZ01000025.1:6158-8173 GCA_002506665.1 Nitrosopumilus sp. UBA526
GGGTTTCCAAGAGAATAAATGCACGATACTGTGGCGACGATAATTGTAGGCTCACCTGAGAGAAGCATTGCTGTTGCCTCCAATCTAAGTTTCTCAATCTTTTCATTGACCTGGGTGTCTTTTTCTATGTAGGTGTCTGTCTGGGGGAGATAGCTCTCTGGTTGATAATAGTCATAGTATGATACAAAGTATCCCACGTTATTTTTTGGAAAGAACTGTTTTAGTTCTGCATAAAGCTGTGCGGCCAGTGTCTTGTTATGAGAGATTACAAGGGTATTTTTTCCTGTTCTTGCAATAACGTTTGCAACAGAAAACGTCTTACCGCTACCTGTGACTCCTAGCAGTGTCTGCACTGCTCCCTTCTTGACACCTCTGACTAGGGCATCGATGGCTTGTGGTTGATCTCCTGTGGGATTATACTCTGATGCCAATTCAAACCGTAATGCCTGCTTCAACAGATACAATCCTGAAAAAACTGAACTTATAGCTAACGCTTGTCAGATAAAACAACACTTGGGGAAAAAGCAGAAAACAAATCCTCTACAGGTAAACATGATGCTGAAACTACCATACCGGCTCGTCTATCATCCTCAAGCCGTCCTCTGTAACCTCAAAACCCATAATCTTTAGGGTCTGGCGTGCAGACTGGGAACCTTTTTTGAGTATCTTTTGTGCCAAAATTTGCCTGTCTTTTGGCCTCAGGTGCTGCCCTATCTTGTATTTACCGTGAACTGACTGTGGAACTATCTTGATAACACTGACTGCATCCAGGACTTGCATGTCTGGCAGTATGGGTTCATAGTGTCCCTCTGGTTGATATTTTTTCATCAGTCCGTTTAGCGCAAGTGTCTTTTCATCTCTGTTATTTACAAGCGATGCCATTCCCTTGATTACCACGCTGATGTATAGTGTATCGGCAAGAGACGCATCATGGGGATCTGAAAAATAAGACGGTAAAAATTCCAGTTCCCTGTCTGCCTCAAACCCTACTTTGCCATTTTCTGAGATGTTGTCTAGCTTTTCTCCTTGTACATGAGAATGCATGTAAACTATGTCATTTAGAAACACAAAGTTCATCGGAATTATCTGAGCAAAGCCGTTTCTATCTATGCTAGCTATCCGTCCGACATGCTCCTCATTTAAGAACTCGGTTATTTTTTCATACGACCTAATCCGAAGAATCCCTGCTAGCTGCATAACTTGATTTGTTGAAATAATATTATAAATCCAGAGTATTTCTCCCTAAAAACTGCCACGTGTTCTCATGAGGCCTTGTATCTGAATATGAATCTCAAGACAATAGATATTAAAAAAAACACTGCACAAATACTTGGCAGACTCGGTTGGCAAAATACTGGGCCCGCCAAACAATGCCTGTTTGGAGATATACGACTATTCTTCCTCGTCTAATTCCTCTGACAGTGCCTTGATCTCAAATATCCTGCATTCTAATTCCGTACATTCTGTATTGAATTCTATTCCCATGTAGTCTAGTTACACAAGAATAATCAAAAGCAAATAACATTCCAAAACTTGACTTTTTTCATCCAAATTCTTTATCTCATAATTTACTTGAAAAACGTGAATGCCAGATATGCCACATAGCCCATGCTCAGACATATGCCTACTGTCCTGCCAATAACTCGGGTCTTTAATGCAATGAGCAATGAGGCACCAAAGATTATCATTACTGCATAGTCAAGATACACATCAGAGCTTACAGCCACTCCACTTAGAACAGCTCCAATGCCCATGATCATTAGAATATTGTAAATGTTGCTTCCGATAATATTTCCAATGCCAATGTCTGCATGACCCTTTCTGATTGCAATGATGGATGTAATCAGCTCAGGAAGAGATGTTCCTATTGCAATGACTGTCAGACCTATTATCTTCTCTGATAGTCCAAATTCCTTGGCAAGTATTACAGCATTATCTACTGCAAGTATTGCGCCAACATACAGGAGAACAACTCCAATTACAATCAGCACTATGGACTTTGGATATACATTGCC
>DAXZ01000025.1:8304-10154 GCA_002506665.1 Nitrosopumilus sp. UBA526
GGAATCTCTTTTTTCAGTATCGACTTGTTTACTGCTAGTGGTACAAGGATTGCAGCAATGCCGATGACCATTCCGACATTTGCAATGTTGCTTCCAATAACGTTGCCCAGTATTACTGCACTGTGCTCTCCAGCTGCTGCTATGCTTGCAGCAAGTTCTGGAGTTGATGTACCGTATGCTACGACAGTCATTCCAATTACAAGGTTGCTTATGCGGAACTTTTTGGCAATTGCAACACCGCCATTGACCAGCCAGTTGCCGCCAAAACACAGCATTGCTAGTCCTACTATGGTTAGTATCGTGCTTGGTAGAATATCCACAGACTGATTCGGTGGCTGCAGTTGTTTAAATCAGGCTATATGCTATAATTTTACAATTCAAACAATTCAAGCTGTTCTCAAATTCTGGTATTTTGGGCACAAAAGGTGTAAAAAAACCACCTTGGAGGCAAAAGAACACTCGAGTTAAACATTAATAAAGTAATGTACCGTACTGCAAAGTATAATGAGACCAAGACTAACATATGTACCACTAGAGGTGGCAGACCAGTTTGAGGACTTTATCATACAAAGAGATGTAGAGATTCTCGATGCCGTAAAGGCAAGGACACGGGACTATAGTACACTAACACTGCTAAAGCTATTGTATGCGCTCCGTGGTCCTCCAATGAACTTTTCTGTCCTGTACTCTAAATCCAAAATACGAATGAAAAGGTCATTTCTAAACTATCTGCACCTGTGTGTGGATTACAACTTTGTCAAAAAAGACAGGGTGGGTGTAAACGTGTTTTATACCATAACTGACAAGGGAAGGACAATGCTAGACCTCTTTATCAACAAATAATTAGACATTACATCTGCAGTGTTGATAGTGAATGACGAGTTTCCTCATGCCCAAGTCTTTGAGATGAAAAAAACATCTCTGAATAATCCCACAATTTTTGCCGGTTTTGTAGGTGCAGGCCTTGTGGGGCCTGTTGCAATAAACCACATCACAGAAAAACTAGAGATGGAGGAGATTGCAGTAATGAGATCAAGATATCTGCCACCATCAACTGTATTTATGCGGGGAAGACTGCGTCACCCCTTTAGGTTTTATGCAAGTAAGGACGGAACACTTTGTGCAATAATCTGTGAGGTAACACTGAGGATGGAGGGACTCTACTCGCTTATCTCTGCGATTCTAGACTGGGCTGAGCAAAACGGATCAAAGGAGATTGTAATACTTGATGGCGTGGCAAGTACAGAACATGACCAAAAGGCATACTGTGCCGCAGAAGAAGACTTGGTAAGGACGATGGCAGATAAAGACATCAGCATGATTCCTCAGGGGTTTATCACAGGAATCCCGGGAGGAATACTAAACGAGTGTCTTGTAAGGGAGATACGGGGATTAACCTTGCTTGCAAAGGCAGACAACGAGGCACCAGATGTTGCAGCTGCTGCAACGTTGATTGAGGCACTCAACAGATTCTATGATATGAATATAGCCACATCAGACCTTAGACTGGACAAAGACAGGATTCACTCGGAGTTTAGCGAGCTGTCAAGGAAATACGTACAACACAGAGAAGAGATATCTGGAATGTACATGTGATGGGCAAATTCTTTTATTCACAGTACGAGTGCAACAGACTATATGACTTTGACCTACAAGAAAGCAGGCGTTGATATTGCTGAGATAAAACAGAGTCAGCAGGCCATAGGCAAACTAATTGCAACGACCCACAGACTGCAAAGAAAGGTAAAGATGGCACACGGATTTGGACACTATGCCGGAATAGTGGAGATTCCTGGAGGAAAACTCTTGGCCACACATACAGACGGGGTTGGAACAAAGGTAGTGATTGC
>DAXZ01000025.1:10231-15354 GCA_002506665.1 Nitrosopumilus sp. UBA526
TGGTGCAACACAGTCTGCTGTACCCATTGTTGGAGGAGAGACTGCGATAATGCCTGATGTCATTGAGGGCAAAGGTTTTGCATTTGACCTGGCAGGAATGACTGTGGGCCTGCTTGAAAAAAAAGAGATGGTCCTAGGCCACAAGATACGGGCAGGCGATGTAATAATAGGTGCACATAGTTCTGGAATCCACTCAAACGGCTACTCGCTTGCAAGACAGGCATTGCTCACAAAATACTCGATTCTAGACAAAGTACGGGGGGTGGGAATTATAGGCAATGCACTGCTAAAACCTACTACAATATACACAAAACCAGTCCTTGAGATTAACAAGAGATGTACAATTCACGGTCTTGCGCACATCACAGGTGGGTCATTTACAAAGCTGCTACGCCTCAAAAATATAGGATACCGCATAGACTCTCTGCCACGACTTCCTCCTATAATGGGACTAGTAGAAGAACAGGGAGTAGACCTTGCAGAGATGTACAAGACGTTTAACATGGGAGTAGGGTTCTGCGTGATTGCAGCAACAGACCAGGCAACTAGGATACGTCAGATATTTAAAAAACATGGAATTCAGAGTCAGGAGATCGGAAGGATAGTCTCTGAGCGGGGGGTCTTTGTAAACTCGAAAAAAATTGCTTGATTTAACGCCGGCAAAATAATTTCAGATATTATATCACCTTATATGCCAGATTATTTTGCATCTATCATATGGTGGCAGAGGCGTCTTTCATTCAGACAATAATCGGTGTGGGGATACTTCTCTTTGCAGCAAAGCTGATGGCTGAGCTATTCTTGAGACTCAAACTCCCCATAGTGTTAGGCGAGCTGCTAGCCGGCATGATTGTGGGGCCGTTTGCACTAGGCTCTTTTTTCGTAATTGATGGCCAGCACCTGCTTCATATCAATAGTGAGATCAGGGTGCTTGGAGAGATTGGCGCCATTGTAATTCTATTTATGGCTGGACTTGAGATGACTCCAAAAGAGTTTATCAGGGGCGGCAAGGCATCCTTTACGATAGGCACACTCGGGGTTGTAATACCGTTTTTTGCCGGCCTTGTGGTATTTCAGATGTTTGGCTTTGATGCGCTACAGTCGATGCTTATTGCCACGGCGCTTACTGCAACAAGCATCGCAATCTCGATTCAGGTACTAACTGAGTTTGGCAAGATAAAGACCCCGGAGGCCAGACTTATCATTGGCGCGGCAGTAGTAGATGATATTTTGGCAATTGCCATCCTGTCAGTCGTATCATCGATTGCAGGATCAGAAGCAGGCATTGAGGGTATTGAAATTACTGATGTTGTATTTACAATTCTTGAGGTACTAGGATTCTTTGCAATAATGCTCATTGTGGCAGTACTGGTAATCCCAAGGGTAATCACACCAAAACTATGGAGGGCAAAGGGCAGTGTGGAGGGCATTGCAACTGCGGCGTTTTTTGGAGCGGCCGCGCTTGCAGGCTCGATAGGCCTGTCCCCGATCGTTGGGGCATTTGCAGTGGGAATGGCATTGTCTACGGCCCAGGTATTTGAAAAGATAGAGAGCTATGTTAGCAAGATTGGTCTCATATTTGCGCCGCTCTTCTTTGCAATAATTGGGGCGCAGGTGGACTTGAGATCAGTCAACTTGGAGATTCTGATGCTAAGCGGGGTGATAATTGTAATTGCAATAGTGACAAAGCTGTTCGGATGCGGACTGCCTGCAATGCTGTTTTTGAAAAACAAGCAACAGGGAATGCGAGTCGGAATCGGAATGATCTCAAGGGGTGAGGTCGGTCTCATCGTTGCCGGTGTCGGAGTAACTGCTGAGATTCTTACATCTGAGGTCTATTCTACAATTGTAATCATGGTTGCAGTAACTACCATTATCACGCCAATATGGCTAAAGTTAGAGTACAGAAAGGAACAAAGACAAAACGCCACTTCGTCATCAGTTACATAGTCTGATTGCCAAAGATACTGTGACGTGAAACCATACTGTACAAACATGTCATAAAAAATACAAAGGTAACTCGGGCAGTTATCGGGTCTCTCATTCATGCTTTGACGCAGAATCGTACTTTGACTGGAAACCTGTATCTAAATATCACTGTGACAAGTTATTTAACAGCTGTACCAAGACAGAGCATTCATGAATGACACGATTCTGTTCAAGGCATGCGGCGAGATAACACAAAACCTCTTGAGAATCAGAGAACCTAGCAAGAGCCAAGTAAAAAAAGAGATAATGCGGGCATGTACCAAATATGCACTTGAGCGGATTCCAAGAAACTATGAGATATTATCGACGGTAACAGAGTCTGACTTTGAAAAGCTAAAGAGGGTACTGATAAGAAAGCCCACAAAGACTGCTTCAGGCGTATCTGTGGTGGCACTGATGCCAAAGCCATATGCATGTCCACACGGCCGTTGCACATACTGCCCGGGAGGCATAGAGTACAACTCGCCTAACAGCTATACTGGAAAGGAGCCTTCATCGCTTAATGCCATTGAAAACAAGTTTGATCCCAAACTGCAGATAACCTCAAAGATTGAGAGGCTGATTGCGTTTGGTCATGACCCCTCAAAGATGGAGATTGTAATTGTTGGCGGGACGTTTCTGTTTATGCCACTTGACTATCAGAGGGATTTTATAAAATCATGCTATGACGCGCTAAACGGTACTGATTCCAAAGACCTTAACGAAGCAAAGACCAGAAATGAGCGCGCATCAATACGAAACGTGGGGTTTACAATAGAGACCAAGCCTGACTATTGCAAGCAAGAACACATTGACCTGATGCTAAGCTATGGCATTACCCGGATAGAGATAGGTGTCCAGTCACTTCAGGCGCGTGTCTATGATATGGTAAACAGGGGTCACAACTATGGCGATGTAACAGAGTCATTTCAATTATCAAAGGATGCCGGATACAAGATTGTGGCGCACATGATGCCGGGGCTTCCTACGGTAACACCTCAGGAGGACATTGCTGATTTTAAGCGACTCTTCTCAGACTCGCAGCTGCGCCCTGACATGCTCAAAATATATCCCACACTTGTCATACGTGGCACGCCGCTGTATGACAAGTATATACAGAAAAAATATGTGCCGTACTCTGATGATGAGATGATTCATGTCTTAACTGAGGCAAAACGAAATGTTCCCAAATGGGTGAGAATAATGAGGGTGCAAAGGGAGATCTCTGCAGGTGAGATAGTTGCAGGCCCAAAACACGGAAACTTGCGACAGATGGTTCACCAAAATCTTGCATTGCAGGGACTCGTATGCAAGTGTATCCGGTGCAGAGAGGCGGGTCTAGCAAACAAGCCACGTGATAAAGATATACGTCTGACTAGAATAGATTACGAGTCTTCAGGCGGCGATGAGGTCTTTTTATCATATGAGGATAAAAACGAGACAGTCTATGGGTTTTTGAGGCTACGAAGGCCTAGCACTCTGGCACACCGAGACGAGATTGATTCAGATACCTGCATAGTGCGGGAGATTCATGTGTATGGACGATCACTAAAAATTGGACAAAGAGATGACGGTGAGATTCAGCATCTGGGATTGGGCAAGAATCTGATGCGCGAGGCAGAACGAATATCTCGCGAAGACTTTGATGCCAAAAGACTCTTGGTCATTAGCGCAGTTGGTACCAGAGAGTACTATCGCAAGCTGGGGTATTTGTTATATGGGCCGTACATGTCAAAGACATTGAACTAAGATGACAGAGATTATCGGCAAGGGGACATGGATTGACAAGCTGGCATCTGAACTGCTGGAGCGTGAGCATAAACTCGGACGTAATACTAGTGTACTGCGAGTCGAGAGCGGCCTTGGAGCATCTGGAATCCCACATATTGGAAGTCTAGGTGATGCCGTAAGGGCATATGGTGTCAAGCTGGCACTGGAAAATCTTGGACATAAATCCAAACTCGTTGCATATTCCGACGATCTTGACGGACTGCGAAAGATTCCTACAGGACTGCCTGAATCATTACAAGAGCATATTGCAAAGCCGGTATCCCTGATTCCGGATCCTTATGGATGTCATGACTCTTATGGAATGCACATGAGCAGTATTTTACTTGATAGTCTTGATAGGGTCGGGATAAAATATGAGTTTAGACGTGCAGTAGATACCTACAGACAGGGAATATTAAAAGAACAGATTCACACAATACTTCAAAACAGCGCCCTGATTGGGGAGAAAATATCTGACCTTGTAGGCCAGAAAAAGTACAGACAGTACCTGCCCTACTTTCCTGTCTGTGCAAACTGTAACAGGCTGTACACTGCGCAAACCATCGAATACATTGCAGATGAGCGCAAGGTAAGATATGCCTGCAATGATGCCGAGATTGACTCTAATGTTATCAAGGGATGTGGCCATACCGGGGAGGCAGACATTGGTACAGACCTGGGCAAGCTTGCCTGGAAGGTAGAGTTTGCTGCAAGATGGGCCGCATTTGATATACGGTTTGAGGCCTATGGCAAGGACATTATGGACTCTGTTCGGGTCAATGACTGGGTGGCAGAAAATGTACTCGGATTCCCGCCACCCTACCATGCAAAGTACGAGATGTTTCTAGACAAGGGCGGACGCAAGATCTCAAAGTCATCAGGAAATGTAATTACTGCGCAAAAGTGGCTCGAGTTTGGAACCCCTGAATCAATTCTGTTGTTGCTGTACAAGAGAATTACAGGCGCCCGAGAGCTTGGTCTTGAGGATGTTCCGTCTCTGATGGCAGAACACGATGAGCTCGAAGATATCTACTTTGGACGAACCCGTGTGGATAATCCTGCAAAACTCTCAAAACTCAAAGGACTCTACGAGTATGTGCATCTCTTGGCGCCTCCCAAAACTCCGAGCACTCACATAAACTATCGACTCTTGGTGGAACTAGCAAAGGTATTCCGGGAATCAAGAACTGTGCGGATTACAAAGAAACTAGTTGATTATGGCATAATTGCAGACACTAGTGATACAGTAGAGAAACTAGTCACCCTTGCAGGCAACTTTGCTGACGAGTTTGACATGCAAGAAAAGATTTCTGTTACCCTGGATGATACTGCAAAAAATGCACTACGACAGCTTGCTGATTCATTAACTAATAATAATAATAATA
>DAXZ01000027.1:0-1569 GCA_002506665.1 Nitrosopumilus sp. UBA526
CCAGATACTCGCAGTACCATCGGAGTATCAGTTGTTGCAGATACACATGATCTTTGGACACCCCGTGTGAGCATGAGGGAGTCACAGTGTCTTAAGAGAGGTTCAATAACCTTTTTTGGGTTTTCTAATTTTTCAGTCGGACCAAGAAAGTATCCATGGTCTACTGCCAACATCAGTGCGCGATTATCGTGTGGTTTGATTATTCTAGAAATTCTGTTTTCTAGTCCCCAGTCCATATCTTATCAATCTTGAAAATATACAAATCCATTCTTAAGCCTTTGCTATTTTAGTGCTCCAAGTTCCTACAGCTTGAGAATCTTAAGGGACTGGTATTTCACAATCTATTAATTCATACAAAAATTAAAGATGCCATGACAGAATTTTTCCACAAGCCATATGACAAAATCTACATCAGAGACATCATAAAGCTCAGTCTTGATGATATGATTGGAATGATGGCATCATTAGAATCTGCCAATGCATACTGGGTTGACGGAGTGTTGTTTGCAAGCTTTGCAATGACAGAGTCCGAAGAGCTGGCAAAAAAAGAGATGCATGATGAGATGTTCCTAGACAAGATAATTTTTACCATATATGAAAACTATACAAGGACTGCAAAGTCATCGACTAATCTTGAGATAGGAGTTCTCAACATGCAAAAAAGCAACATGTACAAAGGCCTGATTGCGTGGCTCAAGACACAGCCGGTTTGGAGCAACTAGGTCCAGGAAGCATAGCCGCCATCCAGGGTAATTGCATTGAATCCCGCCTTTATCAGTTCATCAGCTGCAATATTTCCCCTATATCCTGTTCCACAGTAGGTGCAAATCTTTTTGTCCCTCATCTCCTCAATCTGCTTCTTTTTTGCATTTCTAATACACAGCCCTAGAGGCATGTGAACAGAGTCCTCGATTATTCCTCCGCCTAGTTCATCAGATTCCCGTACATCAATTATCACAAAATCATTTTTTTGTGACATTAACTCTTTTGCAGTAATTTTGTCTGCCATGACTAGTCCAGGATATAGTATAATTTATTTCTGATGTAGGATCTAAAAGTAATTTAGGCAGTAAGATATTTGAAAAAATTGAGTTAAAAATTGCCCAAAGTTGTAGCAGATACCAGTGTCATCATCAATGGCAACCTAGTATCACAGATAGAGTCTGGTACCCTGAGAGATTCTGAGATTATTATCCCTCAGGCAGTATTTGATGAACTTCAGGCCCAGGCATCAAAAAAGCAAGAGCGGGGCTTTGTCGGACTAGAAAAGATTCAGAGACTAAAGTCACTTTCAGGCAGTCATGGAATCAGCATAGTTGTAGCAGGCACTCATCCAAACTCCGACGATATCAGGCTAGCAAGTAATGGCAGAATAGATGCCCTGATAATGGACATGGCAAAACAAAAAGACGCAGTCCTGTATACGTCAGACAGAGTACAGCATTTGGCAGCTCAAGCACAGGGCATCAAGACTGTCTTTTTACGAACTTTTGTAAAACACGAGGAATTCGAGTTTTTAAAATTCTTTGATGCACAAACCATGAGCGTGCATCTAAAGGAAGGCCAGCG
>DAXZ01000027.1:1615-3542 GCA_002506665.1 Nitrosopumilus sp. UBA526
GGAATATCTAGAGATGATCTCATCTCAGATCCTAGATGCAGTAGATACTGATGATTCAAGCATATTGGAGATATCAAGGACTGGCGCATCAGTAGTTCAGCACAAGGACTATAGGATAGCCATCACACAGAGACCATTTTCTGAATCCTTTGAGATTACCATAGTTCATCCAATAGTGAGATTATCCCTTGATGATTATGCAGTGTCTGAAAAATTGATGCAGAGATTTAGTGATAGTGCAGAGGGAATTGTGATCTCAGGCGCACCTGGTTCTGGAAAGAGTACACTGGCATCAGGCCTTGCAAATTTTTATTACAAAAAGGGAAAGATAGTAAAGACATTCGAGTCCCCACGTGACTTGCAAGTTGATTCAGGAATTACCCAGTACAGCAAGCTGGATGGAAGTTTTGATAATACTGCAGATATCTTGCTTCTTGTACGGCCAGACTATACAATCTTTGATGAGGTAAGACGGAGAGAGGACTTTGGGGTATTTGCAGACCTGAGGCTGACCGGGGTAGGAATGGTAGGGGTAGTTCATGCAAGCTCGCCCCTTGATGCAATTCAGCGCTTTATTGGAAAGATTGAGCTTGGCATAATTCCAAACGTGCTTGATACCATAGTATTTGTAAAAGATGGCGAGATTCAAAAGGTCTATGACCTAGAACTAAAGGTAAAGGTTCCTACCGGCATGACAGAGTCCGACTTGGCTAGGCCTGTAATTGAGATTAGGGACTTTGAGGATGATACACTGGAGCATGAGATTTACACGTTTGGTGAGGAGAACGTGATAGTTCCCGTAAATAATGCAAAGGCCGCCGGAATTCACAAGCTTGCCGAAGACAAGATTAAGGAGATATTTCGGCGCTATGACCCCCGTGCCAAAGTCGAGATCCTGTCTGATAGTCGTGTCAAGGTTGCAGTAGCCAAACAAAATATTGCCTCCATCATTGGCAGAGGGGGATCGAATATAGACGAGATTGAAAAGGCGCTTGATGTGCATATCGATGTTGTCGAAAAGATGCGCGATGCGTCATCAGAGAATCAGGATATACCTTTTAGTTTTTCAGAATCAAAATCTTCCCTGCTGCTAAGTGTGGATAAAGATCTCTCCATGATGCATGTAGATATTTGTGCAAATGAAAAGTTTGTTACATCTGTTAGAATTGGCAAGAGGGGACAGATAAAGATCCCAAAGCGCTCAAGTACTGCCAGAGTCCTTATGGACCTTGCTGCATCTCAGAAAGATATTCATGTCTTTCTCAAAGACTTTTAAAACTGTCAATTATCTTGGGGTTTGCCTTGAGAAAGGTGATAAACTTTCTTAGCTGCTTGATGGTCTTTGGGTTTAGGTGATGTTCAATTCCCTCTGTGTCCTGGTTGGCAGTGTCATACCCCACCCCTAGAATCTCAAAGAACTCTAATAGTATTCCATGATTTTGTCTTATGCCACGCGCAACGCCTTCTCCCTTGTCAGTCAGATTGATTCCGTGATATTTTTCATACTCCAAGTATCCCCCCTCATCTAGCCTTTGGAGCATCTTGGTGACACTTGGTGCACTCACATTCATGTATCTTGAGATATCAAGGGTTGTTGCATATCCCTTTAGTTCTACGAGTTCAGATATTATCTCTAGATAGTCCTCCATCCTAATAGAGCGCTTCCTCTCAGACTGGTGTGCGGCCTGTATGGAATCAAGTCTCTTGGAGTTTTTGGAGTTCATGTCTTTATATCTGAGATCCAGTATAATTGAGTGTCTTTTCTTGTCGATTTTAGCTATTCTTTGTTGACTTTGGTGTAATAGTAGTTGATCATTGATTCTTAACTAATTTCCCCTAGATCAAGGTCAGAAATGACAGACCCGCTAAAGGAGCGTCTAGATAAACTAAAAAGATTCTCAGATTCTGCCAAACGCAGGGCAAATCT
>DAXZ01000027.1:3614-4501 GCA_002506665.1 Nitrosopumilus sp. UBA526
CCAGAACCCACAGGGGTCACATGTGCAATCGGTGGACCGATGATTATTGCAGGCAGATATCTTGACAAGAAATACAACGGCTCAACACTTGATGATGTTGGCCATCAAACAAAAGATACAATGTCATCTATTAGCGATTTTAAGAGAACTGTAATGTAAGCTAGTTTTTAAGAGGAGCGCATACAGTACATCTGTGACCACACGTGCTCAGGCATTAATTCCAATTACGATAGCTGCTGTAATCATTGGCGTCGTTGGATTGCTGACCCTTCCAAGTGACAGCAAGATAGAGTCAGTCGCGTTTCCAAGAGGGACAATACTAGTAGATGATGTTGCCCTTGAAGTACAGATTGCAGATTCAGAGGCAAGGCGTGTCAGAGGATTAATGTTCCAAGACCAACTCCCATATGATCAAGGGATGATCTTTGTCTTTGAAGAGCCAAGCATTCATTCCATCTGGATGCTAAACATGCAGTTTGCCCTAGACATAATATGGTTTGACCAAGACGGCAAAGTAGTACACATAGAAAGAGACGTGCCCCCATGCCAGACAGTACTAGAGATTGCAACCTGTCCCACTGTGGCGTCGATTTCTCAGGCAGTATATGTTCTTGAGGTGACATCAGGATTTGTTGAGCAAAACAACATTACCTTGGATTCTGTTCTAACAATTGTGTCGATATGACATTGTAAAGACTTTATTGGGAATCAGATGATTTTTCATTTATGAAATATGTCTGGGCCTTTGCCGTAATTGGTGTCATAGTTGCCATCTCTGTATACATGCTGACAGGTGAGGAATCTACAGAGTCCCAGTCAATTTATGATAGTGGATTTACGTATTATGATATAGAGACAATCCAAGATACACTAGCAGAACAGGACAT
>DAXZ01000027.1:4642-12222 GCA_002506665.1 Nitrosopumilus sp. UBA526
CCAGTCATGGCAGTAGCCAACCTTGAGACTTTATCTTTGGAATCAAACCGGGACGAGGTCATTGCAGTCTTTGAGGCCATGGTAGAAACGCTTGTGTGTGACTGCTGGGATCAAAAGTCTAGTGATTACGAGTCCCTCTCTGCATGGATAGGCGCCGCTCAGACCTTTTATTATGATTCTAATGGACGCAACATAGAGTCCAAGATAGATAATTTGGGAGACTCGGAGATAATCCTAGAGATTACATCAGTAGAGCAAGCAGTCTTGCAGACACTAATTATTCTAAAGACTGCGCGATGACAGTTATTGCTAGTGAGATGTGTGCAACATGGCTAATTATATAATGGAAAATTCTTTGGTGTACATTATATGATTGATCAGCTGTGGCTTATTCTGCTTGGATTTGGGTCTGGCGTCTTGGGTTCCATGATTGGCCTAGGAGGTGGAATCATTATAGTACCAGTATTGATATTTTTAGGATTGCCACCCACAGTTGCTATAAGCAACAGCCTCTTTGCGACACTAAGCAATGCAACTGCATCTACCATCTCATATTCCAGGCAAAAGAGGATTAATGTCTCATTGGGAATCAAGCTTGGGCTATTTTCAATTCCAGGAACTATCCTGGGTGCGTTGATCTCTAGTGATTTGGCGCCAGATATTTTCAAGGTTCTGTTTGGCTTTGTGTTGGTTGTGTCTGTTGCATACATCTTGTTGAGAAGAAAGATTGAGCCCGAAGAGAAGGTCTTGTCAAGGCACATGATAATATTTACAGTTGGTGCTAGTTTCTTTGCGGGGATAATATCTTCCTTTTTTGGAATTGGTGGCGGAATTATCTTTGTTCCGTTAATGATAGTCGCAATGGGAATGACTATGAAAAGAGCAGCTGCAACATCTCAGTTGGTACTGCTAATTGCATCCCTGTCAGGTGTGATTGCACACAGCTTGCTGGGGCACCCTGATCTTGTACAGTCTGGTTTTTTGGTACTAGGTGCCTTCTTTGGCGGACTAGTTGGCGCCAAAGTATCTGGCCACATAAGGGAGAGATGGCTACAGGTTCTAGTCTCAGTCGTAATCTTGACTGCTGCAGGAAAACTGTTCTTGGATTATGTGGCCGTAGGCACCTCAGTTGAATCTAGTCTTTTTATGCTTGGTTTTGTAATACATGCCACCCGTTCTTTAGGTCTTTGACCTATATGAGTAGAGGGAGACTAGTCGGTTCCTCTGATCTTGTATATGAATTTGAACCAAACAGTGTCAGGCCAGAAGGCATGGTATGTGTCAAGGCAATAATCAAGATTCAGACAGAGATTAGACCCGTAGCAGGTCAGGAAAAATTATGAAAGACAGATTGTGATGCAAAGCCCAGAGTACAGCATTAGCTACCACCAATTATACGGTTATCTTGTGGGATGTATGATACTGTAATACCATCAATGGTACGTTACCTAGATTCTCGATATCTGTGAATTTTGCAGACCATGAGATAATTTTTATTAATGCATAGATAACTTGGGTAATGGTAGTTTGTTGTATCTGTAAAATTGTCCCCGGAACCCTAGAGATCAAGGACGGCAATCCAAAGTACAAGGGAAAGCCAATCTGCAAGGAATGCCAGGGGTATCGCAAACTACTCAGAGAGACAAAATAGATTTACTTTGAATCCTTGTTCTTTGCCGCCCATTGCTCATACATCTTGATTAGGTCATCGACATCTTTGCCGTCTTGGGAATAGGTGAGTATCACTCCAAACGTTCCTTTTTTATCATGACCCCTTGCAAAGTATCCCCAAAACGAATCTGGCAGCTTTACAAAATTACTTGAATCATGAGATACGCCGATCAGATTGTTTCCGATTACCTCGACTACTTTTTTTGCATCGTCTTGTTCAATCATATAAAACAACAATACATCAATACAATAAAAGTCTGAATATTCTACTATGGTCTAAGTCTGTCGGGGTCTCGTGGATATAGTACCACCTCACGAACATTATCAATTCCAGTCAATACCGTCATCAGTCTGTCCAGACCCATGCCCCAGCCAGAATGTGGTGGCATTCCCCAGTCAAATGTCTTGAGATGATCTGCAAACTGTGCAGGGTCTAGTCCCTGCGCTTCTAGTCGCTCACGTAACATTGCAGGATTGTGAAGTCTGGTGCCACCAGAGCAGAGTTCCAAAAATCCATACTGTAAATCAAAGGAACGTGAGAGTGTAGAATCTTCATCTTTTTCCCGTATGTAAAATGGTTTTAGTTTTATAGGCCAGTCAGTCAAAAAGTAAAAGCCAGGATGATTCTTGCCTACTATTCTAAGATGTGAATCAAGCAGGTCATCTCCGAATTTTACCTGCTCGCCTTCTTTTTGCAGCTCCTCAATACACTGGGTATATGTTACCTGCTCAAAGGGCGCAGCCGGAACTAGGATTTCATGCCCGATTGCTTTTTGCTCAACAGTACATTTGGAAATATCCTGATAGACTGTTAGTATCAAAGATTCCAAGACATTCATGACATCTTCATAGTCCATGAAAGCTGCCTCTATGTCAACGCTGGTAAATTCTGTCAGATGCCTTCCCGTATGAGAGTTTTCTGCTCTGTAAAAGTTTGAGATCTCAAAGACACGCTCTAGCCCCATGGTCATCTGTTCTTTGTACAACTGCGGACTCTGGGCAAGATATGCAGTCTTGCCAAAATAATCCAAAGAGAACAAGTCAGCACCCCCCTCACTTGCACTGCCAATTATTTTGGGAGTTGTGATCTCTAGGAATTTTTTATCTACAAGTGTTCTCCGAAGTGATTGCAGTACGTGATGGCGTAGCTTGAAGATAGAAGCCGTCTTTTGGTTTCTCATGTCTAGTGCTCTGTGATTTAGTCTTGTGTCAATGTTGCTTTCAAGTCTCCCAATTGGGTCTACAGGCAGTGGATGAATTGCCTTGCCCAAGACATGAATCTCTTCTGCCTTTATCTCAAATGCAAAGTCACGTGCCTTGGTCTCTTGTAGAATTCCTCGGATACTTGCAACGCTCTGTCTGTTTATCTCGCCTAGATTATCATTTAGTTCTCCCTTGACGATAACCTGTGAGATTCCAGACACATCACGCAGTGTGATAAATGACATCTTGCCTAGTTTTCGTAGATCCTCAATCCATCCACCCACCACCACTTGGCGCCCGATCAGAGATTCATCCAACTCTGCAATGTCGTGGGTCTTTACAAATGTCATTGTGCCTATTTATCCTCAGATTATATATCAATGTCAAGGTTTCGGACTAGCGCGGGCACCCGAGTTTTGGGGATATGACTGTATTTTTTGCATAGATTTGTAATTTCATCTGAATCGATCTTTTGATTCGGGTAATGTTGCTTATATATATCCCATAAAGTGTCAAGACAAAAATTCTAGTTTGAATACAATAAAATCATGACATTTCTACTAGTCGATGGGCTCTTTGCAAGATATGACTCGTCAGCTGGTCCAGTCTATGCCATTGATGATGTTGATTTTAAGTTGGAGCATGGCGAGTCCATAGGAATTGCCGGCGAGAGTGCGTGTGGAAAAAGCACGCTTGGTCTGTCAATTATCCGCATGCTGTCTGGCGGAACATCTCAAGGCAAAGTTATCTTTGATGGAGAGTCCCTGTTGGATATGAACGAATCAGACTTTGATGGTACGGTCAGATGGAAAAAGATCTCCATGATATTTCAAGGTGCAATGAGTTCGCTTGACCCAGTGTTTACTGTAAATGAACAGTTTGTAGAGATTTTAAAACAGCACAACTTTGAGGGGGACTCGGAAAAGACGATTCGGGATGCGATGAGTTCTGTCAGCCTTGATTGGCATGTGCTGAAAAAATATCCTCATGAGCTTAGTGGTGGAATGAAGCAGAGAATAGTAATTGCCATGGCATTATTACTAAAGCCAAAGCTTGTCATTGCAGATGAGCCTACCACAGCACTAGATGTATTAATTCAAGCCCAGATCATTGACTTGCTAAAGTCACTAAAGAAAGAAGGCATGTCATTTATGCTAATCACACATGACTTGGCAGTATTGTCTGAGATTGCCGACAAGATTGGCATAATGTATGGCGGACAGATGGTAGAGTTTGGCTCTGCAGAACAGATTTACAGAGACCCCAAGCATCCTTACACCCAAGGACTCTTGGAAGCAATTCCAACGCTAAATGGAGGCGCACCAAAGTACATCAAAGGAGTCCCCCCGAGCTTGCTTGATGCCCCCACCCAGTGCAGGTTCATAGATAGGTGTCCCTTAGCAGTTGAGAAATGCAAAGAGCTGCCACCAAAATTCAAGACAGAGACAGGCTATGTCAGATGTTGGCTGTATGAGAATACATAATCTGATGCTATGAATGTCGTCTGACGATTGGCAGACAAGAGTCGATGATTCTTAGTACCTCCGTTCTTATCACATTTTTGTCAATTGATACCCAGACTCTTAGCTTGCCGATTGCAAATGATATAATCTGAACCTTGTTTCTCTCCTCCCATACAAACTCAATCTCACCTAGATTCTTGTCAAAGAATCCCTCCAAGTCAGTCTTTATTGCAATGTGGGAGAACTGATAGTGCGTATTTTTTGCATCTAAAAGTGGAAGTAGTTTTGGCCTTCGTGTGTGTGCCAGCAGTTCTCCATGCTCGCCAATTACACCTGCAAATCTGATATATGGGCTTATTGCAGAGACGTCGCTACAAATCTTCTCAAAGTTTCTGTTTGCCAATTGATAGGATTGTATGAATAATGGTATTTTAATGAATTGTATGCCAGTTATTCTAGATTTAATTAAATAAAGCCCAAAGATATCCTGAATTGTGGATTTTGTTGATCTGTTTCCATTTGCTCCCGAAGTGGGCTATCTCAGTCTAGCTCTAGTCAATTTCTTTGGATCCCTTGTACCGTTTGTTCCGTTGCCAGGATTCTTACTTCTTGCCACAATGTCCGTAGGTAATCAGTATGATCTGCATATTTTAGCACTAGTCTCTGCAGTTACGGCTACTGTTGCAAAACAGATCATCTTCTATGTGAGTTATGGCGGACGAAGGATGATTAATGAAAAGACACGAAAGAGAATGCGCCCGTTTGAGAGACTGGTCAAAAGATATGGTGCAGGGGCCGCCTTTTTTGCAGCAGCAACTCCCATCCCAGATGACCTAGTCTATGTTCCACTTGGATTGGCAAGGTATAATCCAAAGCGATTTTTTATTGCAACGCTGACAGGCAAGATAGTACTAAGCTATGCAATTGTGTTTATCTCACATAATTTGGGGCTGTCTTTAGTTGAACCATTTCTTGAAGACGTAGAGAATACTACTATCTATCTTGGAATAATTATTTTTGGAGTCATGATGACCATAGTAGTTGTGTTGCTACTGAGATTAGATTGGGCAAGAATTCTTGGCAAGTTTGCGCCATGGACATTAGATGAGAACAACAAGGATTAGTGCCCTATCTTAAAGTTCCATAGCTTGTCAACTGCTTTTGTGATTCCTGTTCTCTGAGATGCCGTGATTTTTTTAGGACTATATCCATCAGCAATGCATAGTGTCGAGTTTTTTGTCAAATCAGTCCCATAATGCTGTAGTGTTATGCAGAGTGCCTGGGTCAGTTTTGCAGGTCCGTTGGTAAGGTTTCTCAAATCCATGTTGCCCCTGTTTTTTTTCATGATTTCAATACCTAGTTCAGGCTCTATTGCACGAACAAGGACTGCCCCTGCGGCTTTTTTTGGCGCTCGGGCAACGACATTAAAACAAAAATGCATCCCATAGGTAAAATAGACATAGGCCATGCCCACATCCTCAAACATTGCCTTGTTTCTGTCTGTAGTGTTTCTAAAGGCATGGCTTGCCTGATCGTCCGTGTGCCCGTATGCCTCAGTCTCGATAATCATTCCAGAGAGTTTGTGTCGGCCTACTTTGCGGATAATTTTCTTGCCCAAGAGGTTTCTTGCAACAGTTACTGTGTCTTTAGAGTAAAACGCCCTAGGTAGAATAGTCAATGTCTATTGGAACTTTGTTGTCATTTTTTAACTCTGTGATTATCTCAAACATCTTGGCAATGTCTGCATTTAAAACCCCGACTAGCTTTTGATTATATATTGTAGCTGCAGGATGTACAGTCAAAAAGTATAGCTGTCCATCCATTTGCGCTAGCTTGCCCCTAAACTTTGTAATCTCAGAACCGCCCAAGAGTGAATTAAATGCGGTGTTTCCCAAGATGCATATTATTTTGGGTTTGATAATTGAGATCTCATGTTTTAGATATTCCCGACATGTCGCTCTTTCAACAACAGTTGGAACCCTGTTATTTGGAGGTCTGCACTTTACGATATTTGTAATGTATACCTGGTCCCTTGAGATGCCGGCCAGTTTTAGAGCAGCAGATAGTTTCTGTCCTGCCACACCAATGAAAGGCTCCCCGTTATGATCCTCATTTCTCCCGGGAGCTTCGCCGACAAAGATTACATCTGAATCAAAGTTTCCTTTTCCCGGAACAGCATTTGTTCGGGTCTTGCACAAGTCACACTTTGTGCATTTGATAACGCTTTGTCTTATTGTTTCTAGCTTCTGGCTCATCTGATACACATGTCTTTGATTACTCTTATTGATGTCTTGCTTTTTTGTAATTTTATATTAATGGTTTGAGATAGCAGGCATTGTAAAATAGTACTCGTCTTCAAAGGCATAGTCATCAGTGCCATTTTTGCGTAGAAACTCGAAATACTCTGTACAATTTGTGTAAAATTCCTCGTTTTTATCATCATGTTCCATGACCGCGCATATCAGAATATCCATTTTGTCAAGAGTGTGAGTGATTTTAGTTCTTAGAGTCTGTTTTCTTTAAGCAGAATTATGTCATATGGTGAATAAACGCAGGGCGATTATTTTACAAAATAATTAGATGGCCTAATGCATGGTGTGTTATTTTAGTTGTTCATCTAAAAAGTTCATCATCTCTAAAAAGCGGTCTTTGCTCTTTCTTAACAATTCTTGGGGATATTCCTCAATGGTAAACACAGACTGTTGGTGAAAGCTAGGAACAAGAACCCCGCCAGACGTGACTATTTGCTCAATTACGTATCCGTGTACAAGTGTGCATACAATCTCCTCATACGAGTTATCCTCTTCTTCCAGAGTCTGCCGGTACAGGACAATCGGCTTGTTGGTTTTAGCTACAATATCTGAGCCAGATTTTAACAGGTCTGAGAGATGCTTGATCTGCCATGCATCCAGACTAATCTGTTTTACCATACAATCAACAAGTGATTTTTCTATTTAACCGTGGTAAAACAATGCTTGTTTACAACTTGGAGTCAAAGTTTACCCCAATTTGAGAGACGGTGATATGTATAGCAATGAAATTAACCCAACGCATCTTGTCATTCTCAGAAAAAAAGAGATTTTGTGGTTCAGGGAACAAGTAATACAGCATACGAGCCCGTGTAAAATATCAGATCATATCTACTTGCTGACTCGCATTCTCCAACGGCATCTAGCTCCAGTTTAGGTAGAGATCAAATAACATCATGGGCGATCAATAGTTTACAGATGTTCAATTTTATCA
>DAXZ01000077.1 GCA_002506665.1 Nitrosopumilus sp. UBA526
GGCAGGCACAACCAAACCAGTCCTGAAAAACAAAACACTGACAATGATCTTTCAAAAACCATCGACTAGAACACGTGTGAGTTTTGAGGTTGGCATGTATCAGTTGGGAGGGCATGCAGTCAATCTCTCATCAGATGACATGCAGCTATCTCGTGGAGAGTCAGTTGAGGACACTGCAAAAACCCTTTCACTATACTCAAACTGTATAATGGCACGTGTCTATGATCACAAATTAGTTGAGACACTAGCAAAGCATTCAAGCGTACCGGTAATTAACGGACTCTCTGACTCTTTTCATCCGTGTCAAATCTTGGCAGATTTTATGACAATAAAGGAGAAAAAGAAAAAACTCAAAGGGCTAAAAATTGCCTGGATTGGGGATGGAAATAACGTGTGCAACTCTATGATTTATGGTGCCGCACTAGCTGAAGTCAGCATGTCTATTGCAACACCCAAAGGCTTTGAACCAGACAAGAACGTTCTCACAAAAGCCAAGAAATATACCGTCATTGAACTGACAACTGATCCATATACTGCAACCAAAGATGCAGATGTGATTGCAACTGACACTTTTGCATCAATACATAATCTTGAGAAAAAGAGACTAGACGAATTTCTTCCAAAGTATCAGATAAATGACAAGCTAGTCGGGTCTGCAAAAAAAGATGCAATCTTTATGCATTGCCTTCCAGCAAAACGAGGACACGAGGTGACCTCAGCTGTAATTGATGGCCCACAGTCTGTTGTCTGGGATGAGGCAGAGAACCGTCTGCATACACAAAAGGCTCTGCTTGTCTCTCTAATCAAACATTAGGGGGGAGAGGCCTGTGTAGACAAACTTTGCTGCATAATTCCAAGTTCTACATAATATTTGGACAAATTGACGATATTGTACCCATATTGTACCCATATCGTGACTGTTAGCCCTACATATCGTTAGTTTTGGTACGATTTAATGAATTATGCAACAAAGTTATGACACTCTAAATTTTATAAAGAAGTACTAAAATCAGTATACATTGACAAACACTATCTCTAATACCAATTCCAAATGGATCCAAGCCGATACAGATATCTGTGACAAGGCAATAGCTAGTGGATTAGCCATCAATGCAAAAACAGGTGAACCGCTAACATTTGGAGAAACAAAAAAACTATACGTGGAATTTGACAAAGTGCGCTCAACTATGAGTATAGATGAATTTTTAAAAGACAAGGTAACCACAAGACCATTTGACTTTTAATTTCTTTCAGCAATCGGCTAATTTTAACAGATAATATGATTCCGTTTGGTTTAATCGTAAAGTGTTAGTTGATATGTGTATTGATAAATTAGAAAACGGACATGCTAGCATTGTGTCTTGTCCAGGTAAACATATCTCATACACAGAACACAATAAATGTCGAGTATATTTTCACGAAACTGTACTTTTATCTCTTGAATTTGTCTAACATAAAAAATATTTTCACTTGATGGCATGGCATATTTTTGTTGTTAGAAATTCATAAAATTTTTCTCTTAATGATGTAATATTTGGTATTCTTTTTCAAATGTTGGTGTTTATCCCGCTCTCTATTATTTGCGATTTTTTTCGTGTATTTTTATCAATTTTTCATATACACCTAATCGATGTAAGAGTGGCAATTTCAATCATATCAGCAGAATAATCATCAACGTCCATGTGGAACTAGTCATAGTGATGTATGGCTGGATTCATGCAATTGTAGACAAATATCCTTTCCAATCTTTAATCAGATGCAAAAATCATGATTGAACTCTGAATCTCTAGCCTAGAATCTAGTCTCATTACTCATAATGCCAAATAGATGGGTGCCCCCCCTTGACCCTTTAACAATCAGCTATGTGATCATGACTTTGTCAAAAAGTAAACAGAATTTTAATTTACCAATCTACAGACATTTATTTGTCATTTAAAATCTCAAGTATGTTTTCTCCTTCAGGTGTAATCTCCACCCATCTGGTTCTACCAACCTTGTCTTCCCTGATAAACTTCCAATCATTCTTTAGAGGTTTGATTATATTCTTATCCAGACTTGTCAGTCTTGCCTGTTCATAGTTCTCTTCTCTGGCACCAATCTCAATTATTTTTTTATCATCTACTGCCTTTGCCAGACTACTCTTTGTCATCTTGCTGTTATTCTCTTTTATTATCTGTAATGCCCTAACCAGTCTCTCTTCAGGAGTCTTGATATCATACTGGGGCAGGTCTATTATCTTCTTCAACCCTTCAGACATCTGTTTGCCTTTGTAGGCAAAATATTTCTTTGGTTGTACATAGTATGGAATCAAATTATTCTTTTCATTAAACATCATACAGGTCATCGTGCATGCAACTGCCTGAATTTTAGATCCCGATGAGACGTTAACATAATACATGTTGTCTCCGCCCTCCTTTACAATAATTCTTATTCCCTTTATGGTGTTGGATAAATCCAACCGGTTTAGTCTCATAATCTCTGACTCGATTCTTGCTTTTTTCAGTCGGTTTCTGACATCATCAAGATATGACTTTTCATCCTTTTGTTTGGTATCATCATCATGAATCAGAATCCAGACCTTGTCTGCCTTCATATCTATTGCAGGTAAAACAATTCTATCAGACTCGAATCCCAGTGGTGCAATATGGATGCGTAATCGTGCGTACTTATTCATGATAGTATGTTCATTAAAGATACTATGCTGATTGTATTTAATAGTTTAAATCCTCTAAATCAGTTCATGAAGGAGCAATACTATCCTAGAATCATCCGAGAGTTTGAGGATGAAAAAGACGAAGAGCCATTGATATATGGCAACCGCCACTCCCCCATTTTTTCTAACTAGTTATCCTTCTATATCGTTATGACACACCCTGCAATAAATCACAATATTCTTCCAGTCATCATTAACTTGAATCACCATCTTTGTGATGCGGATTCAATTCTTTGCTGAATGCATTTGCCCACATTTCTTGCAGACAGGCTTTATACTGTCAAGACGCTTGAGTATGAGTCTGATTGGCAAAGTTCTTTCTGACCATGTTACGGTCTTTTTCAGTCTATGTATTATAGATGCCTGCCCACCTGGTTCCCACAGATTCAACAATCTTTAAGAAAAGATAAAAAGAGTCACATTATTCATAATTTCTGTATGAGCCGAAATTGTACAAAATGCAAGAACCCAATTCCAGACGATGAGCAGCTAGGGATAGTTGCAGCAACATATCCCACCTGCAACAAGTGTTGGGCCGAATGGAAAGAGTATCAAATTATGGTGATGAATGAGATGAAGCTTGACATGTCCATGCTAGACCACAGAAAACTGTTAAAGAAACATGAAAAGATCTTTGTAGGCATACTGTCGCCCGAAGGCGAGGTAATTGATTACACAGACGAGGATAACAGAAAGCCTGACGAGCCTGCAAACGCCTAGATATTCAAATGCCTCTTTGCATTCTCTGGAATAACTATCATCATTCGTCTCTTTGACTCGCCATCTAAACTATCAATTATCTGTCTTATGGTTCCTGAAAGAACCTCTTTCTCCTTTTGTTGTAATCCAAGAAATATCTCCAAGATACCATCAATGTTAAAGGCAATTAATTTTTGTGGTGCCTGCACTGTCTCTTTGATGTATGCCAAAAATAATTCCTCTCTCTGCTTGGCAGGCAGTGTTGCTAGGATCTCAAGCCATGACTTGAAGAGCTTGGCAAAGTTCAAGAATGGAATTGTTGGGCCCGCCTCTAAAGCATTGCAGATGATTTCGGTCTTTTCAGATTCAGAGAGTGAAAAAAACTCGATCATCCTCTTCTTCAATATCGGATTTCTCAAAAAGTCCGGCAAGCTTGCCAGATTGATAATGATATTTCCTGCAAAGTTCTCACCTGCCATCGTTCTCTAAACGTATGGATGCTGAATATATGATATACTCTAGCTTAAATAAACGAGACAGGGCTCAAAGTGCATATGACCGCAACTGTAGTTGTCGGAGGATTCTTTGGTGATGAGGGCAAGGGAAAAATAATCTCATATCTAGCAGTCAGAGATAACCCAAAGATAATCGTACGTGGGGGGGCAGGCCCCAATGCCGGTCATACCATACGGGACGGCGAGAAGGTATACAAGGTACGAATGCTTCCAAGCGGGTTTCTAAACAAGAATTCCAAGGTAATGATTGGGCCAGGTGTAGTTGTTAATCCCGATGTACTGCACAAAGAGATTCAGG
Source organism: Nitrosopumilus sp. UBA526 (assembly GCA_002506665.1). GTDB lineage: Archaea > Thermoproteota > Nitrososphaeria > Nitrososphaerales > Nitrosopumilaceae > Nitrosopumilus. The sequence continues at coordinate 4,226 of DAXZ01000077.1, forward strand.
ACTTTGGTACGTCAGGACGCTCCTTTATTGACAGACACTGCGGCATAAT
>DAXZ01000005.1:0-1119 GCA_002506665.1 Nitrosopumilus sp. UBA526
AATGTATTATGGTTTACGAGTATCTCTTTTTCTCGGTATAGCTTTTCTACAACTCCCTCAAACCGGTGATATGACTTTGGGATGTGGACGTTTTTGCCAAAAGATATTACTTTGTCGTCCCGTGTGTGAATGTATAGTTTCATCTTGTTTTGGAGGTATAGTGGAATTGCAGTAGCTTCAAGCATACATAGATGCACAAGGTCAGGACGTCCCCTCTTTAACTCGTCTTTGATTCCTTTCATTGCTGCAAAATGCCACGAGTTATCAAGTAGAATGTCTGACGGACTCTTGCCAAGTCTTTTTGCGTGCGATACAACTGACAAATGATCTGCTAGTTCTGCTGGCACAAGTTCTAGTGAGGACTCGGCGAGGATTAGAGAGAGCATTTTATCTTATCATCTCAAGCTGTCTCTTAAACTCGATCCATGCAGGTTTGGGATTTCCGTCCTCGTCTATCAGGCCGGCATTGCAGATGTAATGACTTAGTCTCTCAGCTACGTGTCTTGTTCCTCCAAGACTAGAGCTGCCCACAGTTACGGTGCTGTCCCCTATCTGAGGTGCCTCTACTGTACATGTTCCATCAGGCCTGTCATACTGCCGGTACCAGGTAAGAAACTCGATCTCTTGTGAATTTTCTGCATAAAACTCGAATGTCTTTGCTAGAAATTCTCTCTGGTCAGATTCACTTCCCCCAACAAAGTCAGATGTACTCCAGCTTAGCTCAAAGATTCCAATATTATTATCACCTGCCATATCAAGCATCTGTTGCATCTCTGCCATTGCCTGGTCTGGGGTTTTTACAATATCATTTAGGGCATCAACAGGCAGGTATGAAAAGGCGACAAAGTCCCCCACAGAGAGTTCAGTCACCACAGATTGCAGGTTCTTGCCCAAGACCTGCTCTAGGGCAAACGCGTTTCCCATCTTTATGTCAGGATGGCTCTGCTTTATGGTATCATATATCTCACCAAAGAGCTGCCGATAAACTGGAATGTCTTGTTTGCTGAATCGAAACTGGGTCTCTGTCTGGCCTGCAAGAATCACAGAATCTATAATATCATATCTTGAGAGTATTGCATCAAGGGTCTCAACAATTATGGATGATTCCATAGAGTCAAG
>DAXZ01000005.1:1288-4578 GCA_002506665.1 Nitrosopumilus sp. UBA526
AGGGATAGTCCAAGAGCAAACACGACATAAATTAAAACATTCATCTGTTCGTATTCCATATTAAATCAGGAACAAACACAAAGTAAAAAAGAGTTGTGATTAGCCAGAGATGCAGCCGCTATATCCGCACTCGATACATATACTACAGCCCTCTACAAAGACTAGACTGTTTTTGCATGTAGGGCACAGGCGATCTTCGGATACTTCTTGCTTTGGTGGCTCTAGTTTTATCTCCTCATCGTGAACTTTTAAGGCAAGGGCGGCATCGACTTGGGACTTGATATAGGGATTTGTGATGTGTGTTGTGACATATTCAGACATGTACCCACTAGGCGTTACCTCAAAGGTCTTTGTTGCGTTTGTGCTAGTCATGTGAAGAACCTGTTTGTGTCTAGAACCGTCACGATATACAGTCATTCCCTTGAGTCCTATCTCGTGCGCTAGCAGATAGGCAGACTTTACGTCCTCTACGGTGACATCGTAGGGCATGTTGATTGTTTTTGCAATCGCGTTTCCAATCCAGTACTGCCATACTCCCTGAGCCATGAGATGATCGGCCCAGTGAATATCCATTGCAGTAACAAAGACGTCTTGCATGTCCTGTGGGATTTCAGCGATTCCCCTAAGGGAGCCATAGTTGTCTGCAATCTTTTCCAAGATCTCATCGTTGTATAGTCCCCTCTCTTTTAGAACATCTTTGAGAATCTTGTTTGTATAAAAGAATCTTCCAACAGTCACTCGTTTCTCAAACACCAAAGCAAATGCAGGCTCCATTCCGTTAGAACAGTCTGCAATCATCGATAGCGTGCCAGTAGGTGCTATCGTGGTAGTCAGGACATTTCTGATGCCGTGTCTCTTTATCTTTGCAATAAGTGGATCCCACTCGTATGAATGCGAGTCCTTTGGCTTTTCATAGTATCCTGACACAGGAATCTTTCCTTCGGGATATTCTGTCTTGTCACACAGTGGGAATGCGCCTCTAGAGTTTGCAAGTGCAACACTTTCTTCCATTGAATAGTATGTCAGAGCTTCTGACAGCTTTGACTGCATATCATATCCTTCCTTAGAGTTGTATGGAATCTGTAGCTTGTACAGTAAATCAGCTACTCCCATCACCCCTAGCCCGATTCTCCTAGACTCTTTTGATGCAGTATCTATCTCAGGGACAGGATAGTGGTTTACATCAATAATATTATCAAGGAATCTTGTTGTCTTTATGATTATCTCCTCGTATCCCTGCCAGTCAAACTCGTAGGACCCGTCTGCCTGTCTCTTTGCAAGGTTTACTAGATTGATAGAGCCTAGATTACATGATTCATACGGATATAGGCTCTGCTCACCGCATGGATTTGTGGCCCTTAGGGGGGCCTGCCTTGCCTTTGCAAATACATTATACTTGTTTATCTGATCAAAAAAGATCAGTCCGGGCTCTGCGCTCTTCCAGGCAGACAGTGCAATCAAGTCAATTAGCTGGTGTGCATTTATCTCCTTTACGGGTTTCTTGTCACGTGGACTTCGCAGGACATATTGTCCGTCAGTAGTATTTACAAGTGCATGCCAAAAGTCCTCCCAGATGCCAACGCTGATATTAAAGTTCTCCAAGACACCGGCTTCGGTCTTGTTTGTGATGAATTGTTCTACATCAGGATGCCAGACCTCTATTATTCCCATGTTGGCACCACGTCTCTTACCGCCTTGCTTTACAACCTCAGTAACAGTATTGATTATATTCATAAAAGATACAGGCCCTGATGCAACACCAGACGTTGATGCAACAATGTCACCTTCTTCGCGAAGATCAGAATAGTTGATGCCGACCCCGCCTCCGGACTTGAAGATTAGTGCGGCATCCGAAGTCGATTTCATTATCTCCTCCATGCCGTCATGCATGTCAAGCACAAAGCACGCAGAGAGCTGTCCTAGTCTCCCGCCGGCATTCATCATTGTAGGCGAGTTTGGCAGAAAGTCTTGTGCCGTCATCATCTCAAAGTACTCTGTTATCTTTGTAGCATAGCCGTCTAGCTTTTTTTCTGCCAAGAGTGTCAGGAGACCCTTAAAGCTCGTCTTCATCTGACCCTTGTTTGCTAGGGTCACATAGTGGTTTATGAGTGACCTGAAATGCCACTTGTTGAAAAAGTAATTACCAACCTTGAATTTATAATCAAAGGCATCAAGTTTTTTGAGATAAGACTTTGCCTCATCTACATCTTGTGTGCAGTTTCCAGGCTTTGTAAATATTTGCGAGTCATATAGCATATCTCCGATTCCAACCAGGATTGCAACCCTCTCAAACATCTCAGAGGGGGACTCGACGATCTCATTTTTTCCGTTTCTAAAGAGATACCTTGATGCTAGTACCCGAAGACAGTTCAGGTCAAATTTTTTGGAGACAAGATCAAGGGTCTTTAGGTTTAGAACCTTCATCTTTTCATCCCTCAGTTTTCGTCTCTCATGCCTGTATACGATGTAGGTCTTTGCAACATCGCTGTTGCCGCTATTAAGCAGGGTCAGCTCTACAATATCTTGAATGTCCTCAACTGTTGGGGGCCTAGAATTTGTAAATCCCTGCTCGACTAGCTTGCTGACTACATCATAGGCTAGTTTATCTGAAATGTCACGGTCAGGTTTGGATGTGGCTGCAAATGCCTGATATATGGCATTTGAGATCTTGTCTTTGTTAAAAGCCGTAAATACGCCACTACGTTTACGGATCTCATGAATTGTATTTTCTATCTGTGAATTCTCTATAATAATAACACCTTTCAAGTGTTAAAATTAGTGTGATATAACTGATTTGTCGAAAAAAAGATGATCACGGTATAATCATTCTTGACACCGCTACGATCAGAGTCATACCGGTATCGATATTTTTAGTAATGCAAGGATCTAAAACTGATCGCAACATAAAGACGATCAGAATTAGTTCTTGGCAGGGTCTTTGATCTTTAGACAGTATGTGGGGACTTGCACTTTGGGCACTTGTCAGCAAACGGTTCATCCTTAAAGCCGCACTCTGCACATATTGCAGCATGTCTGAGGGGCTTGAAAGAGGGTAAGAGTTCTGATGCCTTTTCGATGGATTTTTTGATATCTTGGGGCTTTGTATCCTTTGCAATATCTAGGGTTACAAGCAGGCCGCCATTTAATAGCCTGGAGATCTTGTTACACTCTGATACCGGCTCGCTCTTGTTGGTATAATCAAATATCTTGGAGGCGTCAATCTTGATTCCCTGGGTATAGAAATCAGCATCCATGGAGTTTAGGGTCGAATTTTTGCCATATTTTTCACC
>DAXZ01000005.1:4638-6941 GCA_002506665.1 Nitrosopumilus sp. UBA526
GCTAGAATTTTGTGCAAGATATCACGTCCCTCCCTGTTGTCCTGAAATCCAAGTATGTTAAACACCGCTTCTCTGAGACCTACGAGATTTACAACTAGAGATACGGAGCTTCGCTGCATGTATTGAGTGTTCTTTGCAAGAATTGGATTAAGCCCCCTCCGTGTGAGATCTGAGATCGCTTTCTTTCTTATTGCCATGGAGGCAAGTGCAGGCTTCATCAGCAGTGCAAGTCTTGCTCTAAAGTAGGTCTCGTCTTTGTTTGACTCGAATGCCAGCCTTGGTAGATTGATTGAGACTGACTGCAGGGCAATAGATAGTGAGCTAGATGTCTTTGTAGAACCGTTAGTAACTCCACAGCTTGATGTCTGTCCCTTGCCAAACATTATTTTGCCACCAAGCGAGATTATCTCAGATACTGTCTGGGAGACATCTGTAATCCTTCCCTTGTCGGCATCAATTATCAGACCAATCTTTGGAATCGGCGTTATCTTTGTATAGTTTTTGTATGCATTGATTATACAGTTAATTATCTTTGTATCAGATCCCAGCTGCAGACGGATGGAAACATTGGTACTGTCTTTGTTGTATTTTGAAGCCGTCGATGCTGTAGCAAAGGCCCCTGTCAGTCTTTGTTCAAGTTCTGGAAGAGCCTTTGAGTGTTTTGTAAATAATGATACAAGTCCATCAAGTACAACTTCTTGCGAAGCTTCCTTTGAGAGCAGAGAGATTGCTATGGATAACGAGTTTGTAATTTCACAGAGTTGTTTTGATGCAGGAATTCTTGATACATTGAGATGTTTTCCGCCAACATCAATACCGTCTTCAATTAGTTCCTTGATGTTTACAAATATCGTATCAGGAATCATAGACCAGACCCCGGGATTGGATATATGCAAGTCCCCGGAGAGATGCGCGTCTGCCACATCCTTGGGCAAGATATTGGTGAGAAGATGTTCGGCAAATACCTGCTGTCCGGTGTTAAACAAGAGGCCTTCGGCACCATTATCCACGTTGTCTAGATTGGAGATCATCTCCTGAACGTCATATACAGGCAGGCCTAGGCGTGCAAGCTTGTTTCTATACTCCTCATGGCCGTGCTCAAGTAGTACAGAGTTGACCATCTCTCGAATTAGTGCTCCTGTAAGATATGTTGTCTGATACTTGTAGATTCTGTTTTCCACTTCTTCGGTAATCTTTTGTGCTAGTTCCAGCGGGAGGCTTCCCTCACGAACCAGAGACTGGATAATTTTATACGAGTTGAACTCTTCGATTGATTCAGACGAGGTTCTGACATACATCTTGCCATTCTCGATGATTGATCTCTCCTCTATCTGTCTTGCAAGACTCAGGACAAGTTTTCCCAGGTTTGTAATGGTATAACGCCTCTCTGACTTGTTTAGTGCTACAAGTGACTGTCTTAATAATTTTCGTAGGTGATATGCAAATTTGCCGCTCTCCTTTTTGGATTTGAATCCGGCCAGTGATTTTAGTTCGGAATACGTTAGTGGACCCTTGGCATTTAGAATTCTCAAGATATCAATCCTGTTTGGACTGGCCATGACAGAGAAGATCATTCTGACACGTTTTGAGGTGGATTGTATGATTCCGCCTCTCTTTAGTTCAGAGTCGTCTATATCATCTAATTCTAGTTCTTCGTCCTGTTTCATTGTTGTGTATAAAAGTAAGGAGTAAATAAGACTTGTGACTAGATACGATCTCTGATCAGATGGACTGCGTTATTTTTCTTGGACATCTAGAGAAAACTCGGATGTGGATAGTTTCTGTCCACATGACGGACACTTGCCATTTGACGGGCCAAGTACGTCCTTTAGAGATTTTAACATCTTCATGGTTGTGATCTTTTCTCCACATTTACCACAGGTAATTTCTACTGACATAAAGACTAGAGATATACAAAATAATTAAGAAAGAATTATGATTTTTTTTAATGATTCAAGCAAATTATTTTACTGTCTCTCAACTATTATTCCGCGCTCATCAAAACCCGTAATTTTTACTCGGGTGCCAACAGGCAGGTCCTCAGGGGTGGCAATTCCTGCCATAAATCCAGATATTCTCAAGTCAGCATTATCTAGCTGAAGCACAACAAAGGCATATGGGGTATATTTTTCAAAGCCTGCAGGAGCCACAGTTATTATGGTATAGGTGACTATCGTGCCTACGCCGGCTAGTACAGCGTCCTCAAAGCCCTTGCTGCCACATTTCTGGCAGTAATATATAGTCGAGAGGTGCAACAACCCGCAGCTGGTGCATTTGTGGCCAAGTACCTTGCCGTTCTTTGC
>DAXZ01000080.1:0-2081 GCA_002506665.1 Nitrosopumilus sp. UBA526
CACTACGCGTAGTTATGTGATAACCGGTAATAGCAGTTCCGCCAGTAACTGTAGGTTGAGCCCAGGTTATCTTGATGGTATTCGCACCTACTACCGGGGTAGCATCTATAGCGGGAGGCCCCGGTCTAGTCAGTAATGGTTCAGTAGACAATGGAGTTGCACTAATCGAATCAGAATAGGGCCCGTCACGATGAGCGGCGATTGTAAAGTCATAGGACAGGTCGTTGGTCAGGCCTACAATTGTTTTGCTCGGACCTGCCCCTACCTCACGAGGATTACCCAATTTAACACCATTTTGATAGACCTCAACATAATAGACGAGAATAGGAGAACTACCGGTATCTAAAGGTGCAGTCCATGTTAGGGTAACCTGGGCGTTGCCAGGTACTGCTGCTGTCAGGACTGGTTTGCCAAGTGGTGCTATGGGAGTTACAGGGTTGCCAACAAGAGCCTCACCATGTCCTATATCTGTATCAGCGGTATTGGTGGCAGCTACACTACAAGTGTATACGACGCCATTTTCAAGACCCGTAATAGGAGTGCTTAATGTATCGGCGTTAACATCTACAGACTGTGTATCATGGCCAGAAGCAGTACATTGTACACGATAACCAGTTATTTCAGCACCGCCAGTAGTTGGTGGTGCCCCCCATGTTACTATTACCTGTCTGTTACCTACTTGTACACCAATGCTGGCAGGTGCATCGGGTACAGATGTAGTTGATGCAGATGTTCCGGTAGAAGGTAGCCCCGTACCTTTAGAGTTTTCAGCAGCTACTCTAAATTCATAGGATGTGCCGGGGCTTAGACCCGTAACTGTGATAGTTATTGCATTAGGATCAGCATCATCTATGGTACCAGTAGTAGATGTACTAAAAGAGCCGGTAGAACCTTCACGTTGCTCTACGACATAGTCAGTAATGGTAGCACCGCCGTCGTCTGTAGGTGCCACCCAGTTTAGATCAATCGAAGTCTTTGTGGGGTCTAAAGCTTGAAGGTTAGTTGGTTCTCCGGGGGCAGTTGCATCCAAAGTTGATATAGGTGCTGAAGAAGTAGGAATTGGACCTTGACCTCCAGAGGTGTGAGCAATTACTATAAATACATAGGGCGTGCCGGGGTTTAGGTCTGTGACTGTGGTAGTTATTGCATTAGAGTTTGAGGTATCTATGGTGTCAGTAGTAGATATAGTATAAATGCCAGTAGCGCCAGCACCATCTACACGTTGCCATACGGCATATTTAGTAATGGATGAACCACCGTCATATTCAGGCGCAGTCCAGCTTAGAACAAGCGAAGTCTTTGTGGGGGCTGAAGCTTGGAGATTGGTTGTTGCTGCGGGTGATGAAATTGTAGTAGAAGTCGCCTTAATACTAATAGAAGAGCCTAGCCCTGTACCCTGACGCGTAATGGTGGCATGTTCGTTAGTGGCAGCTACAGTACAAGTGTATTCTATAGATTGTCTAAGACCAGTAAGAGTGATGAAGGTTGTACCGGCATCAACGTCTTTAAATATAATATCACTATCGGCGGTACATTCTACATGATACCCAGATACCTCAGAGCCACTAGTTCCCTTGCCGACTGCAGTCCAGCTTAATTCAACCCGTCCGCCAGCTGCAGATGCACTAAGATTGTCAGGGGCGGCAGGTGGTGCATAAAATGTTTGACGTATTATGCCACTATCAGCTAGATTTCTATGATCAGCATCGTGTGCAAATACGATCAAGGTGTAATCCAAGCCGTTTACTCGGTCTGGACGAGTAAGAGTGTTGGGGCCGTGCGGATCTTCGGTCTCGCGCTTTTGTCCATCAATCGCAGTCTCTACAGAGAAATGGTCAGATTGGCCGTCGGGGTCATCTGAAAGTTGCCAGTTAAATCGGACGAAGGAGCCATCGGGTACTATACTGCCACCAGTTACTGTAATAGCAAAGGCAGTTCCTGCCAGCGGAATCATAATGACTACAACAAGTAATGCCAAGAGAACCACATTCGTGCATTTTAGACGAGAAAAGGCACAATATAGAGAATTCACCGCCCCCCCCCCCAGCTTGATCTTTAGAAGAGTGGTGCATGCAAACCAT
>DAXZ01000080.1:2107-34460 GCA_002506665.1 Nitrosopumilus sp. UBA526
GATGTTGGAGAATGGCTTACGCAGAACTTTGTTGCATAATTCATTAAGTCGTACCAAAACCAACGATATGAATAATGCTAGGAGGCATTACAGTCATGATGTGGGTACAATATCGTCAATTTTATCCAAATATTATGTAGAACTTTGAATTATGCAACAGACTATGTTAAATTAGAAACCCTTTGGAAGTGTGCCTCTTTTAGGCTTTGTAGTTTGTACTTGGGCAACAATGCCGTCTACTGTCATGTCTATTCCACTAAAACTTCCAAATGTCTTGTCGGCCGGATGATATGCAAGCCTTTGTCTTGTTGCAAAGTATTGGTTTGATGGTGCAGTATAGCCTGTAACTGTTACTTTTTGATCATTCCAGTTTGTAGTTGGAACCTTGCCCACAGGAGCTGTCAGTCTGACAAAGTATCTGTTTGGTGCTGGAGAATAACCCGTAACCCTGGCTCTGTACTGGTGAAAGTCAGTCATTGGAGCTGTATAGTATGCATTCTCTAATGTCTCTTGTACTGTTGCCGGAGGTTCAGATGCTGGCTTTGGTGCCTCTGCAAGTTGTTGTGTTTCCTTTGGCTGTGTGCTTTTGGGTTTGGTAGTAGCTGCAGGTCCCTCTGCTGGCTTTGCCGCCATCTGGGCAGAAAGCTGTTTTATCTTTGCCTCTAATTCGATGATCTTGTTTTGAAGATCTTGTTTTGTTTGTCTTTTAGCTGCTACCATTGATCTGGATGGATAATCTTGGGTTTATGTACATTTGGGTTTAATCTCCTGAACTGGTTTTAATCAAGTTTTATATGCTAAATTGTATATCTGATTGCATGGATGATTTTGAAAAAGAGTTTCCTGAATTTGACTGGAAGAATACTCCGGCCTACAAACATCCCGGAGGCAAGAACTGCCCATGTCCAAAGCACGAATACATAAGAGAGCAGATCAACTTTACCAAGCAAGTCAATGAGAAAGGCAAAGAGCCATCAAAGATCACACTAAAGTTTTGTCCTGATCACTACAGAGTATACATGGACGAGGTGATTCCTGCAATGCCATTCAAGTACAAGCTTTTAACAAAAATTGCATTAAAGCTCGGAGCTATTCAAGTTGAACAGCTAAAGTACATGGAATCAGAGTTGTGTTTTTACTGTAAATTCGGTTCTGGTGGACATGACAGAAAAACAGAACTGCCACCAATGTAAGTATTGGACTGACTAGAGAATTACTATGGGAATAAAAGACATTCAAGATTTCATTGTAGAACTTGAAAAGCACGGCGAGTTAAAGAGGGTCAAGGCCACAGTTGACCCAGATTTGGAGATTGCAGAAATAATGAGAAGAGAGATGTACTCGCGCGGCCCTGCAATACTCTTTGAGAATGTAAAAGGTCATGACATGCCGGTGTTAGGAAATGCGTTTGGTTCCATGAAGAGGCTAGAGATTGGATTAGAGATGACTGACTTTGTTGAGATCGGTCAGCGTATTGCAGACATGACAAAGATGGATGTCCCGTCAGGATTGGTAAACAAGATTAAAAAAATTCCAGAACTCGCAAAGATGACTGCCTCATTTCCTAAAGCAGAGACGAGTGGACCTGTAACTGAGGTTACATCCAAAGATGCATCGTTTGATGATTTGCCGATTCTCAAATCATGGCCTGAGGATGCAGGCCGATTCATCACTCTAGGAATGGTTGCAACCCGGCATCCGGAGACCGGAGTCAGAAATTTAGGAGTATACAGGATGCAGATAATTGACAAGACACATGCACTGATGCACTGGCAGAAACACAAGAGGGGCGCCCATCACAGTGACATTTCAAAAGACAGGGGAGAGAAAATTCCTACCGCCATAATCATTGGAGGAGAACCGGCAACAATATTTTCATCAATTGCACCAGTACCCGAAGGGTTGGACAAATACCTGTTTGCTGGAGTTACAAGAAAAGAAGGAATCAAGACTGTAAAATGCAAAACAATTGATCTTGATGTTCCTGCCAACGCAGAGATAGTCTTGGAGGGTCATGTAGACCCTGCAGACATTAGAGACGAAGGGCCGTTTGGTGACCATACGGGATACTATACGCCAGTTGAGCCTTATCCGACATTTACACTTACAGGGATTATGCGAAGAAAGAGACCGATTTATGTTACCACCGTGGTTGGAAAACCAGTCTTGGAGGACTCATATATTGGAAAGGTCATCGAACGTGCATTTTTGCCACTAATTCAGATGTTACATCCAGAAGTTGTGGACTTTGGCATGCCAGCTGCAGGATGGTTCCAAGGAGTTGCAATCATATCAATCAAAAAAAGATATCCCGGTCAGGCAAAAAAAGTCATGATGGGATTGTGGGGAATGGGACAGCTGTCTCTGACAAAGACGTTCATAGTAGTAGATGAGGATATCAATATTCATGATGTTAATGATGTAATATGGGCAATTACCACAAGGGCAGATGCTGCAAGAGATACAATGATTATTAACAACACGCCAACTGATACCCTTGACCCGGCATCATCGCTTGTCAACCTAGGGTCAAAGATGGGAATTGATGCAACTCAAAAGACTAGAGAGGAAGGATATGAGAGGGAGATTCAGCGCCTAGTCAGAGTCGATGATGAGACAAAGAGACTAGTCGATTCCAAATGGCAAAGTTATGGACTATGATACCGAGTTGTAAAAATTATCCCTTTCTTCTACCTGATATCCGATCTGATGAATTGCGTCAATGACCATCTTGCCGGTCAGTTCAGTTGAGCGTGCACCCGTGCATGAAACTACTTCCTCACCTATCAGGGTTCCACCAAAGTCATCGGCGCCATACTGCAAGGCAATCTGAGCCATCCCTATACCGTTTGTCAGCCAGGAAGATTGAATGTGTGGGATTAATCCATCAAAGACAAGTCTAGATATTGCAATCATCTTTAAGAGTTGGGTTCCGCCGGTTCCATATTCTACTAGTCCCTCCTCATGCATCAAGGTATTGTTTGGCTCAAAGTTCCACGGGATAAATGCCATGAAACCGTTTGTCTCTTCTTGGAGTTTTACAATCTTGGCAAAGTGCTCAACAATGTCATTGTTGTTTTCTACGTGGCCGTACATCATTGTTGCAGAACCTGGAATGCCAAGAGAGTGGGCCTCTTTCATAATTCTAATCCAGTTATCACTTGAGATTTTTTTGGGACTGATAATTCCCCTGACAGAGTCAGTCAGAATTTCAGCGCCGGCACCGGGAATCGACTGTAATCCCGCATCTTTTAATCTAGATAGAACCTCGAGGGTGGATGATCTCTCTACTTTTGCAATCATGTCTATTTCAGATGTGGATAACCCATGAACGCCAACTAATGGAAATTTCTCCCTGATCATTTTAAACGCGTCCTCATAATATTCAAGTCTCAAGTCTGGGTTGTGTCCCCCCTGAATTAGAGCTTGGCGAATATTGAACATATCACACGATGTCTTTACCCTCAACTCGATTTGATCAAGAGTTAATGTGTACGAGTCCTCAGAGCCCGGAGGCCTGTAGAATGCACAAAACTTGCAATCAGTGATACAGACATTTGTATAATTTAAGATGATGTTATTTACAAAGGAGGCTTTTTTGCCAAACTGTTTTCGTGTAAGATGTCCAGAGACGAGACCCATCAGATGAACGTCATCAGATTCCAACAATCTCAGACAGTCCTCAGGACTGGGCCTTTGACCGCTAAGGGAATTTTCCAAAATATCCCTGATATCACTTTTTTGTATCTGCTCAGTAGTCTGACTCAAGTATTTTATGTTCTTTAGAATTTCTATTTAATTCTTGATAGAAATAATAGACAGGAGAACTGACCAGAAGGTGCGTAATTCCGGTACACCCATGAATGCTAGGTGAAAGAGTCCAGTCCTGATTTTTTTGACTCTATTTTTTGATTTGCCTCCAAGACCTTGGTCATCTTCTCACCCATGGATTGAGCGGCAGCTATCTTTCGTTTACCTATCCAGTAATATGTCTCATCAATGGTGTTTTTGGCAATCAGAACAACAAGCTTGCCTGTATCTTTTCTTCCAGTTCTTCCCCGCCTCTGAATAAATCGAACAGAGCTTGGAACATTGTCATAAAAGATCACCTGGTTGACTTCGGCGATATCTAGTCCCTCTTCGCCTACACGTGTGGCAATGAGTACCCGAAAGAGTCCGTCTCTAAAGTTCTGTACAGTCTCAATTTGTTTTTTCTGTTTTAGTCCGGTCTCACCTGCTTTGCCAATCAGAATGCCTGCAGATATTCCAAGATCAGTTAGTTTTTTATAAATCACATCAACAGAATCTCGATAGCTTGTAAAGATGAGTGCCTTTCCGGGAACAGACTCGATTATCTCTTTGAGTTTTGGAATCTTTGAATGCTCAATTCCACGAGACTGTGCCTCATTTGCAAGGTGTATGGCTCTAGTAAAGTTTGGGTCCACCTCAAACAGGTCTTTTACCCCTACACCCTTTTTGGCTTTGGCACGTTCACAAAATTTGAGAAATGGTGTAATACCATGTGCCTCTAGTATGTTTAGTGCATAATGAATCCGGATTGCAGTAAATAATGGCTTGGCCGAACGCCTGTTCTGATTCAGAACAAACTGCCTGATTCTCAGCAGTGCCGAAAGCGATTGCTGCTGGGCCAGAGTAATTCCATTTTTTCTTAGGATATCATATCTTGCATCTAATGCCGTCTTTAACAGTTTTTGAATTGCTTTTAGTTCAGGAGGAAGTTCTACGTTAATCCACTCTGTGGTTGTCTCCTGAGTGTATGGTGTTACGTCTGGACTATCTTCTGTGCGTTGGGCTACACTAGAGATGCGGAGTTTTGTTAAAATCTCAGTTGCCTTTTCCTTTTCACTTGGCAGAGTGGCAGTCATCCCAAGAATCCTAGAGTCCGAGTCCGCAAACCGCTGAGCAATCCCAGAGTAGGCATAGTCACCTACTGCCCTATGCACCTCATCAAATATCACAAGATTGAACTGTTCAGGGAATACCAGCTTTCGGTTTAGATCATTTCTGGCAATCTCAGGTGTTGCGCAAACAACACTGTTGTTCCAGAGTCTTGTTCTTTTTTGAATGCTATCCTCCCCAGTAATGAGAGATATGTCATCGAGTGTGAGATTGTCTTTGAGAAACTCATAATGCTGGTTTACCAAGACCCGAGTAGGTGCCAGAAACAATATCCCTCCGGTTCCTTGTGAGAGGTATTCAGAAATTACATGCAGAGCCACTGCAGTCTTTCCAAGACCGGTAGGCAAGACCACAATACAGTTCTCCCGGATTGCCTGATTTGCTAGATTGATTTGATAGTCACGTTTCTCTATCGAGTTTTTTTGTACGTATTTCTTGGCGACAAATTCCGTCATCAGATAGAAAAACACAGTTTGTCGGTTTTATGCTTTCGTATAGCAAAAAACTATGCTGTTGTAACCAATGTTTACATCACGCTAGGATGTGATATCTTTGTGGGGGTTAGAGGCGTAATACCAAGATCATACAATAGTCATTTAGGAGATTTTAGATCGCATCTGAAACTTTGGCAGGCGTGATCAATATATGGAACGGCCAAGCAGGATTTGTGTGAGTGGTTTTGATAGACCAAACTGGGACGAGTACTTTATGCTACAGGCAGAGCTAGTCAAGCTCCGCTCAAACTGCATGACAAGACAGGTGGGGGCAGTAATAGTACGGAACAACAGACAGCTGGCAACAGGATATAATGGAACGCCTCCTGGAATCAAGAATTGTTTTGAAGGTGGATGTAAGAGGTGTCAGCTTCGCATGGAAGGAAAGGTCAAATCAGGGGAGATGCTTGACAGATGTCTTTGCAATCATGCAGAAGCTAATGCCATCATGCATTGTGCCATATTTGGGATAGAGGCAGGAACAAAAGGCTCAACACTATACACGACATTTGTCCCGTGTCTAGAATGCACAAAGATGTCAATAACCATCGGAATCAAGAAATTTGTCTGCCTGGATACATATCCAGAAACAGATGAGGGGTTGTTAAGAGAGGCAAATGTCAGCATAGTCAGCTTGGATAAAAATAAGATCAAAAAATGGGCAATAAAGCTGGCAGACAGATACAAAGATTTAGAGGGATAAGATGCAAGAGGATTTGTCAGAAACTAAAAAGACAAAATCGTTGCCTGTATCGATGTTGGTGTCTGCAACGTATGATAGCAGCTCAAAGTCAACAGTTCTGAAATTCTACGAGCCCAAGTCCCAGGAGTTGATCCAGTGGACGGACGAAACAGGACACAAGCCATACTGTTATTCTAAATTATCCCCAAGTGAACTAGATTTTCTTTTGGAACGAGACGATGTTGTGGAGATCAAGACAGTCAAAAAGTATGACCTGATAACAGACCAAGAAATCGAGATGTCAAAGATTACAGTTGCAGACCCGCTAGCAATAGGAGGAACAGCAGGGGACAAGAGCATTAGAAATATCATGGAGACATGGGAGTCTGATATCAAATATTATGAGAATTATCTGTATGATAGAGAACTGATAGTTGGAAAATATTATGATGGTGTAGACGGGAAGCTAAGGCCACACGATCTAAAGATCTCCGACGAGGTCAAGATGTCGCTAAAGACTCTGCTGTGGGACAATGTGGATTGTGAAATCATGGTAAATGCAGAAGAGTTTAAAGGATATATCTCAGAGTGGGCAGAACTGCTAAATCAGCCTATCCCAAGTATAAAGAGACTCAGCGTAGATATTGAAGTAGAGCCCGAAGTCGGCAGAATTCCGGATCCAAGACTAGCAGAAAAAAAAGTCACCGCCATAGGACTAAAGGGATCTAACGGAGTTGATGAGATCTTTGTGCTCAGAACAGAGGGAACAGATGAGGGAACAAACGAGCTAGAACAAAACATCAAGATTACGTTTTATGAGCTAGACGAAGAAAAAAAGATGATTCAAGACGCATTTGATATAATCAAGACTTTTCCGTTTGTTCTAACATACAACGGCGACGAGTTTGATCTGCTGTACCTCTACAACAGGGCAGACAGACTAGGGATGACAAAGTCAGAAAGCCCGTTGTACATGATGAGGGACTCGGCAACCCTCAAAAAAGGAGTACACCTTGACCTGTATAGAATTTTGTCAAACCGTTCATTTCAGACCTATGCGTTTAGTCAAAAGTATACCGACTTTTCTCTAAACAGCGTCTCAAAGGCACTGTTGGGAAAAGAAAAGATAGATTATGGATTAAACTTTGATGAACTGTCACTTTACCAGACTGCAAACTATTGCTATAATGATGCCCTACTGACGTATGAGCTTACCAGCTTTAACAATGACCTGATGATGGATCTGCTTGTAATCGTTGCAAGAATAGGAAGAATGCCAATTGATGATATTTCTAGAATGGGGGTCTCACAGTGGATAAGGAGTCTACTGTACTACGAGCATAGGAAGAGAAATTATTTGATCCCAAAGCGAGAGGAACTACAAAGAAGAACAGAAGGCGTCATGTCAAATGCGGTGATAAAGGACAAAAAGTATAGAGGAGGACTTGTAGTTGATCCAAAAGAAGGAATTCATTTTGATGTGGTTGTAATGGATTTTGCAAGTCTGTACCCTAGCATAATCAAGGTCAGAAACCTGTCGTATGAGACAGTCCGATGCTCGCACGAGGAATGTAAAAGCAATACCATACCTCAGACCAATCACTGGAAATGCTCAAAGAGAAACGGCCTGACATCAATGATTATCGGCTCGTTGCGGGATCTAAGGGTAAACTATTACAAGACCCTCTCAAAGGAAGAGACACTTACAGAAGATCAAAGGCAGCAATATACTGTGGTAAGTCAGGCACTCAAAGTAATTTTAAATGCAAGTTATGGGGTAATGGGTGCTGAGATATTCCCACTGTATTTTTTACCAGTAGCAGAGGCAACTACTGCAATCGGAAGGCATACAATTTTGGAGACAATCAAAGAGTGTGAGGGCGCAGGAATAGAGGTGTTGTATGGAGACACGGACTCGTTATTCATAAAGAATCCCACAAAAGAACAGATACAGACAGTAATCAAGCAGGCAAAAAAGGATCATGGAGTTGATTTAGAGATAGACAAGACATACAGGTACTGTGTGCTAAGCAATAGAAAAAAGAACTATCTCGGTGTCACAAAATCAGGCAAGGTGGATATCAAGGGCCTGACAGGCAAAAAATCACATACACCTGCATTTATCAAAAATTTGTTTTATGAGCTAGTTGATGTCCTATCCAAGGTTCAGACTATGAAAGACTTTGTGAATGCTAAACAAGAGATTTCAGAAAAGATTGCTACATGTGGTAAGAGAGTAGAGGCAAAGGAGATACCGCTTGAGGATTTGACGTTTAATGTAATGCTAAACAAGGCACCTGCAGAATATGTAAAGACCATTCCCCAACACATAAGAGCTGCAAAACAGCTAGAGTCAATCAGAGAGATAAAGAAGGGTGACAGGATCTCATTTATCAAGACCATAAACAAGCCCGGAGTCAAGCCAGTAGAACTAGCAAATAAAGACGAGATTGATTCAAAGAAATACATGGAGTTTATGGAATCAACACTAGAACAGATTACATCGTCGATGGATTTGGATTTTGATACTATGCTAGGAAAGCCAAAACAGACGGGGTTGGATGAATATTTTTGGAGTTGACATAGATGCTCATTTTGTATATGATATATCAGTAGAGATAACTCATCAGCTTTATCTGCTCTTCAGTAGTGATTATGTTTTTGAAAGTTAATAGTTCCAACAGATCTTTAAAGAGTGCTTTTTGTTCAGCAGACATTCCTCCAGATCCCTTCTCACCTGGTGGGCCCGGTGGGCCTCTAGGGCCTGCAGGACCTACTGGGCCTTGTCCACCTACAGAGCCTTGCTCACCTATTGAACCGATAGGTCCGATGTGTCCTCGCTCACCTTGGGGGCCTTGAATTCCTTGGGGGCCTTGTGGGCCTTTCTCGCCAGAAGGACCAGTTGTTCCGCGCTCACCCTGAGAGCCCTGGGGTCCTTGTGGGCCTTTCTCGCCAAGTACCCCCATAGGGCCAGTCGGGCCTTTCTCTCCGATGACCCCTAGTGACCCTTTGTCACCTTTCTCGCCTTGCGGGCCTGGAACTCCAGTCAGTCCTTTAGAACCGGCAGGGCCTTGTGGGCCTTGTGGACCTTTCTCGCCGATGGGGCCTTCAATGCCCTTGTTTCCTTTCTCACCTATCGAACCAGGTGGGCCTATGTGTCCTTTGTCACCAGATGAACCTGCAGGACCTTTCTCGCCGATGGGGCCGGGGCCACCTTGAATTCCCTTTTCACCTTGAACGCCAGATGATCCTGTCGGGCCTTTCTCGCCTGAAGAACCAACAGGGCCGGTTAATCCCTTATCTCCAGATACTCCTTGCTGACCTTTGTCACCTTTTTCTCCCAGAATGCCCCTCAGTCCAGCTGCGCCTTTTTCACCTATAGGACCTGTAGATCCTTTCTCACCCTTGTCACCAAGCGGACCTTTTAATCCAGTAGAGCCTCGCTCACCTACAAGACCTGTCTGGCCTCGCTCACCCTTGTCACCGGCGGGGCCTGGAACTCCCTTGTCACCCTTGTCTCCTTTGTCACCTGTAATTCCTTTATCGCCAGTCAAGCCCTTTGTACCTGCTACACCCTTGTCACCTTGTGAACCCTTGTCACCTGTTACTCCCCTGTCACCTATTGATCCTTGAAGGCCTTCAGGTCCTTTGATTCCGGGTTGGCCCATAGGACCTTGCTGTCCTGGTGCACCTGCAAAACCAGATGCTAGAATAGATTTTTTAGAAGGTTTTGGACTGGTAGTAATTGTTTCAGATCGTTCCAAAGGAACATCAAATACAGAGTATAATGGAGAGAAGAGATCAGTTACAACAATCCAGATTTTGTCAAGATTGGCAATAGATGAAGGAAGTGGATTTGTTTGGGAACCAAGAGTTTCAGAGAATGCGCCGTCCTTGACTTGGAGATGAAAGGTTCCCTTCCACAATGTTGAGAATCGTTTTGTTTTGATTGCATCATCAGACGGCTTGCTATCAGTGACAGCAATTTGGGCCTCGTACATACCTGACTGCTTGAAAGGCGACTGTCCTTGAATCTCTAGCCGTGGTTGAGATGACACAATCGTTTTAGTACATTTCAAGTATTTTTGCCTTTAGATCGCTAAAATCCACCTTTAGGTATAGACATGAGCAGATGTAGGCTCAATTAAGATGGATATTTATCTAGATGTAATGTCAAATTGAGCTGTGAAGAGACCGTTTGGTAAAAAGCCAAAGGACGTAGCGCCAGAGACGACAATACCTAGAGAGCGGAGTCTTGTAGATATAGACTATAACCGTAAAAAGTTGTTCAAAAAGGGAATCAATTTGATGGCAGATGAAAAGCTTGAAGACGCCATCGAGATCTTTGAGCAGGCATTACGAATTGAACCAGACAATGTTGAGACACTGATGAAGGTAGGATATGCCAGATTTCACCTAGATGAGCATGCAGAAGCACTAAGGGCATATGACAAGATTCTGGAAATAGATGTTACAAATCCAGAAGCCTGGAACCTCAAAGGACTAGTACATTATGAACAAAAGAATTATGCCAAAGCCCTCGATGCAGTCCAAAAGGCAATCGAGTCAGACCCGACATATGGAATGGCGTGGTATAACCAAGCATGTTTCTTGTCACTGTTAAATCAGGTTCCAGAGTCGCTAGAAGCCCTGAAACGTTCCATTGAAATCGATGTAAAAAATGCTAGAAAGTCAATCAGAGACATGGACTTTATGAACGTTAGAATTGAAGAAGGGTTTAAGAGAATCCAAGAGGTGGTGGTACTAGAATCAATAAGGCAGGGGTACCACACACTAGGGGCAATAGTTTGGACTACATTTCTAGACAGGATTGATGCAGAAACAGCTTTGAGAAAGCTGTTGGAGAAGGGACTGATAGTACAAAATGAGAAACGTGAGGGGCTAAGCAAGATTCCAATATATGACCTTGCAGACAATATTGCAGAAAAGGTTGGTAAAGAGAAGAAAGGCCTGTTTGGAATTACCAAAAAAACCTTGCCAAGGCCAATCAAGAACCTAAAGGAGCTCAGCCAGGCAATCCAGTCAGTCAAAGAATCAATAGAAGAAGAAGACGTTGAGAAGACCATCAAGATATTTGACGAGTTCATAGACTCTGCCAAGTCAGGCCAGCAGATGATAGAGATCTTTTTTGACGAACATAGGGAGATCAGACTATGGAAGATAAGATTAAAGGACCGGGGGGTAGACTATCTGATTGACAACAAAGAAAAGATGATGGTTTTGTTTGATAATGTAGAAGGAACAGTTACAAAAAAGCTTCGAAGCGAGATCTCCTGACTATTCAGCAGACAGATCCCAATAGCTTGCATCTTGCTGTTTTTCTGTAGGTTTTTGGAGGCTCTTCCACTCTTTGAAGGAACGGACATACAGTTTGGTATTATGCAGTCCGGTAGTCTTTATGGCATAGTATGCCAGTCCTGAGAGTGTTCCCACACTTCCACAGTATGTTATGATTTCAGAGTCTTTTGTGATACCGCGGTTCTCCAGCAATCGCATCATGTCTTCTTTTGGGCGCAAGATTTTGTCATTTGTTGCCAGAGTTCTGTAAGGCAGACTGATGGCACCAGGAATGTGCTGTTCAAGAAAGTTCAGCCTCTCTCGATTATCAATCAAGACTAGATCATCTCTAGTTTTTGCAGATTCCAGGTATTCCGAGGTTGCCAGAATTTCAGGACGCAGATTCAAAGAGTGTTCCTTGTTTTGAACATTAACACTCAGAGAGTCATGCTCAAGACCCAGTGACTTCCAATGGCCATATGTTGTCTCAAGCAATGTAACATCAGAGTGTCCTAGATATTCCAGCGTCCATGCAACCCTTGATGCTAGAGCGCCAAAGGTATCGTCATAAACTACTACTGGCATCTGATCATCGATTCCCATAGCGCCTACAAGTTTCAGGACTCGTTCCGGACTGTCATCAGACAAGAGATCTGCAAGAGGCAGGTTTACAGCAGACGGGATGTGGTCTTGTTTGTAATCCTCCTTTCTTCTCACATCAATTACCCTGACACTCTTGTCTCGTATCTCTGAACGCAACGAGTCGGTGTCAGTTGTAACATTATCAGATTTGCTCAAGCAGCGCATTCACCCTTTCCGGTCTTTGTGTGATAGCTCGTATCACTTCCATAGTCAGA
The DNA here is from genome assembly GCA_002506665.1 of Nitrosopumilus sp. UBA526. Taxonomy (GTDB): domain Archaea; phylum Thermoproteota; class Nitrososphaeria; order Nitrososphaerales; family Nitrosopumilaceae; genus Nitrosopumilus. The sequence continues at coordinate 14,359 of DAXZ01000080.1, forward strand.
GTAAAAGTCAGGATCATCTTTGATGTCAGGCGGGATAGTCAGTGGCTCTAGTATCTTTTTGATATCAGGTATTGACTGTACCTCATTGCCATTTACAATTCTGTGAATCCATTGCTTTAGAGTATCGTCAGGTTTTTTGTTCTGCTTGAATGTTTCAATTATCTTGAGAATCACCGGTATTACCCTCTTTGCAGGAACCCTAAGAATTGTCGGTCCCAGCATAGTTTGGCCATCAAAGCGTCCGCCAATGGACATCTGGTAGTTGGCATACATATCATGCCCTACACGTCCCCCACCACCAAAGAACCCGATGGTTGCAATCCCGTGCTGTCCACACGAGTTTGGACATCCACTAATCTTTATAGACGAGTCGCATAAATCATCGTCTTGGTCTAGTTTTAGTTCAAGGAATTTTCTTTGAATCTCTTTTGCCAGCCTGTGCGAGTTTGTCAATGCAAGGTTGCAAGAAGTAGTGCCAGAGCATCCGATTGGGGCGGCCATTGTCAAGGCGCCTGATTTTGCCAGTCCGGCCTCAAGTAGTCTCGAGTACAAATGTGGCATATCGTCTTTGTGTACATATCGTATTGCGATATTTTGTACAAAGCCAGACCTAGCCTTGCCTTCTGATGAAAAGTCACGGATTATACTTGCCAGTGCAGAGAGCTGGCTTGCAGTGATATCACCTGCCTCCAAAGTGAGAAATACCACATAATAGTCAGGCTGAGTCTGTTTCATGGTGTTTGTCTTTAGCCACCTAGCATAGCCTTCAGGGACTGCAACACTGCCGCCCTCATTAGATACTCGGATTGGTCTTTTAATTTCACAGGGGGTATCATCAACATCTAGTTGTGTGATAACTGACTGTGTAGCTCGGACTATGGCTCTTTCTTTGAGTACGAGGTTTTGGAATTTTTCCCATCCCATGTCATTTACAAGATAGCGCATCCTGTTTCTTGCAAGGTTTTTTCTATCACCAAGTCTGTCAAATATCCTCACCACTGCAATCGAGGTGTAAAGCAAGTCTTCTTCTGGTGTAAACTCTTCGAGCTGATGCCCAACATATGACTTGTTTCCTAGTCCTCCACCAAGAAAGATCTTAAAACCGCGCTGAGGTGCACCGTCAGTCTTTCTGATTTGTGGAACAAGTCCGACATCTACCATCCTTACCATCCCGTGTCGCTCACAGCATGTAAAATTGAATTTGAATTTGCGTGGAAGGTTCTGAGCCATTGGATTTCTCAGGAAAAATCTTGCAGTAGCAAGTGCAAAGGGCGTTGCATCAAACTCTTCGTCAGGACAGACACCGGAAAGCGGACTGCACATTACATTTCTAACAGAGTTTCCACATGCCTCCCTTGATGTCAGGCCGACCTGGGCAAGACCACGAAATATCTCAGAGACGTCCTCAAGAATTACCCAGTGGAGTTGGATGTTTTCTCGTGTGGAGAGATGTGCACTTCCAATAGAATACTGCTCGCTGAGTTGAGATATCTTTTCAATCTGATCAGGATAAATCTCTCCTGCAGGGAGCTTTATTCTCACCATCGCATAGTCACCAGTCATCCTAGTACCATACGCCCCATGCTGGAGTCTAAATCGTCTGAAATCGTATTCATCATATTTGCCTTGACGGAATAGCTTTACAGTCTTGGCAAAATTATCTGCCTCCTCGATTCTAGACCAGTCTATTTTGGGCTTTGTAGAATGCTGTGATTCTATAATATTAGATGCAGTCAATATTGGGGATTCCTTGGGGTTTGGATATAAATTTTTGATATGTGGAATTTTTAAGAGATATGTCATATATGTAATACATAATTTTCCTATGTTTATGCAGACATTATCCTATAGAAAATATGGGCAAGGTATTAATTATTAACGAAATGCAGAATCGTTATGCAAGAAGCAACAGTTGCAGAACAGCCAAACAAGATATTTACAGACGTGCGTGAAGTTGAGATTACACGTGCCATTGCCAACGAGTTTCATAGTGTACTAATGGATAGAGCAGAGTCAGATGTCATTATTATTGGCGCAGGTCCTGCAGGACTGACAGCAAGCAGGGAGCTCTCAAATATGGGATACAAGGTACTAGTCATTGAACAAAACAACTATCTTGGTGGAGGATACTGGCTGGGAGGATACATGATGAATCCAGTTACCGTAAGGGAGCCATCGCAAAAGATATGGGATGAGCTTGGAATTCCATACAAAAAGGTTTCAGAAGGACTGTACCTGACTCCCGGACCGCATGCCGTCTCAAAACTTATTGCAGCTGCCTGCGATGCCGGAGTAAAGTTTCTACAACTAACAAAGTTTGATGACCTAGTCATGAAGAACAACAGGGTTGTAGGAATTGTTGTTAACTGGATGCCAGTCTCAGCATTGCCACGCAACATAACATGTGTTGACCCGATAGCCTTTGAAGCCAAAATTATCATAGATGCCTCAGGACATGACTCTGTTGCCGTAAAGAGACTAGTCGACAGGGGACTAGTCGAATGGAAGGGAATGAATCCTATGCATGTCAACGAGGGTGAAGAGTATGTAGTTAACAAGACAGGAGAGGTATATCCCGGACTGATTGCCGCAGGCATGTCAGTTACAGAGACACACGGACTAGCAAGGATGGGCCCAACGTTTGGATCCATGTTGTTCTCAGGCAAGAGAGCAGCAGAGATTACCGCGGCCAAGATCAAAGAGTTAGAAAGATAAACTATACAGTTACATCATATGTATTGAAGATCTCAAAAATAATACTGTATGACGAGCCCATAGTTCCAGAGATTAGGATAAAAGAGACTAGGGAATTCATTGTAGAGACATTTCAAATAAATGTAGAACTGCAAAAGAACTTTTTCCAGACAGCAGGCAGCAAGATACATGAAGAGATGGAGACTATACAGGTGTCGGATTTAAAGAGACCGTTTAAGAGACACAAACTGTCACAAGACACAGAATGCAAAGACACCCAGATACTCTATGACGGGTTTGAATTGCAAAACATGGTTTTGCGACATGTCCCTATAACGCAAGATACATTGCACATTATCCTCACAAACAAGCTTGTTGGTACATTTGATGAAGAGGATTTTAGATACCATGCAAGGGCCCTGATTGGAGCTAATCCAACAATCATCTCAACTGCCGGAATCATAGAGGCGCCGGCAAAACCAAGACAGTTCTATCTAGACCAGATGACAGGCGTAAAAGACAGGCTTGAAAAGTACAGAGGGGAATTTCTAGAGTATCATGACTGGCGCCTGCACGAGGTTCTGCAAGGATATGTCTTGCAATCCATACTATATTATGAGACAGGAGAGGCGTTTTGTGATACCAAGAGATGCAGGCTGTTTAATGCACACTGGCAGAGAGATCTGATTTACTCACAGATTGAAAACAAGAGTTTCTGCAACAGACATGCTGAGATTATTGACAGTCTTAGAGATACGCAAAATCCGTGATCATCTCTGAACAGATATTGACTTAAATTATTGAGATACAAAGACCAAATATCATGATGGCAGGAGATGCAGGCGCAGCGGTTCTTGAGACACGAGACGATGCACCAAAGGTGCCAGAGAAGAAAAAGACAAAGTTTGATGTAATTATAATTGGTGCAGGCCCTTCAGGATATACTGCAGGAATCTACTGTTCACGGGCAGGATACGATACCCTGATACTGTCAGGAATATTGCCTGGAGGACAGCTTGTAAACACCACAGAAGTTGAGAACTATCCCGGATTTGAGAACGGCATCATGGGCCCTGACTTGATGATAGACATGCGAAAACAGTCCCAGAGAATGGGGACTACCATCATTGACGATGTGGCAGCAGACGTGGACTTTAGACGAAGGCCTCTAAAGGTACTAACTGCATCAGAGGAATATGAAGGGCGTGCAGTTATCATTGCAACAGGTGCAAATCCAAGAAAGCTTGGTTTAGAAGGAGAAGAAAAATTTGCTGGCAGAGGAGTATCTTACTGTGCGACTTGTGATGGTCCATTCTTTAGAGACCAGGAGATAATTGTTGTAGGAGGCGGGGATTCGGCAATCGAGGAGGCAACGTTTCTTACAAAGTTTGCTACAAATGTTCATCTAGTTCACAGAAGAGAGGAGCTGCGTGCCAGCAAGATAATGCAAAAGAGGGCACAAGATAATGAAAAGATAGTGTTCCATTGGAATTCAATAGTAACTGAGATCAAGGGGGATCAAAAGATGCGGCAGGTTGTATTAAAGAATCTAAAGACAGACGTAGAGACGACACACAATGCCGGAGGACTGTTTGTTGCAATCGGACACACGCCAAACACACAGATGTTTCATGGTCAAATTGATTTAGATGGTGATGGATATATCACACTAGAGGAGAGGACCCGCACCAATGTAGAGGGGGTATTTGCGGCAGGAGATGTTCATGACAAGAGGTATAGACAGGCAGTCACAGCCGCTGCCTTTGGATGTATGGCCGCAATAGATGTTGACAAGTATCTCACAGAGAAGCCGCAATAGAGTCCCCCCCTAGTATGCCAGTTCAGACATGTGTCTTGCGTTTTTGAGCGAGTCATCAAATTCATTCTCAGTCATTATATCATGTGTTGCATATACACTCTTGAATTTTCTCCCGTCATCTGCAAAGATGCCTACAATGCAGGCATCTCCGGAGACGGGATATTTTTTCATGCATGCATACACTGCTGCCGAAGACGGACTAATTAGGAGCCTGTCTTTTGCAAATACCTCCCTGACCACAGAGAACGCCTCGGCATTGCTGACAGATACCCAGTCATCAACTATGTTTTCTCTCTTCAAAAATAGGTCTGGTTTTGCAGATTCCTCAAAGTTTCTCCACCCCTGAATCAGGTGATTTTGTTGCGGCTGGCAGCCAATGATCTTGACATTGGGATTTTTTTCCTTGAGAAATGTTCCTACACCTGTAATTGTACCGCCGGTGCCAACACCGGTAAAGAAATGGGTTATTTTTCCATCAGTTTGATTCCAGAGCTCAGGGCCTGTCCCCGCATAATGTCCTTTAAAGTTGGCCTCATTGGCATACTGGTTTGGAGAATAGTATGTGTCTGGTCTAGAAGACGCAATGGATGTGGCAAGTGCAATGCTTTGATCGGTTCCTGCGCCAACCTTGGGACATAGATCATCGCTGGTCTCAAATAGTTTGGCCCCAAGATTCCGAATTATATCCTTAGTCTCGTTGCTTGCCTTTTCTGGAATGACAATCTCGACTTTGTAACCTAGAATGTTTGCAATTCCAGTCAGTGCTATGCCTGTGTTGCCTGATGTTGGTTCAATGATTATGCTCTTGCCTTTGGTAAGAATTCCCCTCTCCTCACCGTCCTTTATCATCCAGTATGCGGCCCTGTCCTTTACCGAACCAAATGGATTATGTCCTTCGAGTTTTGCAAGATATTTTGCACCATCACAAGACAACGAGTCTAGATGTACAAGAGGAGTATTGCCTACACGATTAAGTACGTCTGTGTCAGATATGGTCATGACTGAATTATTTCACCTTTTTAATTCTAAATGTAATGATTTTGCCGTCCTTTGAGACGTCTAGTAACTCGTGACCGTTTCTTGTAACCCATCTTGAGATATCCTCCTCAGCTGCAGGATCATCAGCGGAGACAGTTAGAATTTGGCCGACATTCATTTTCTCGATTTCAATCTTTGTTCTAAATACAGGCTCAGGACAGAACAGCCCGGTCATGTCTAGTTTTTTTTCATCAGTCTCTGACATTAGTATAACTATTTGATATAGGACTGTCTGTCATATTAAAAGCTATTTGAGTTTAGGTTGTTTCCATGTCAGAATTATCTAAAGAGATCCTCATGTTCGGGACGAATCATCTCATCAATGGAACAGTCTTTGGACTTGAAATTATAACCACGAATGATTGCAACAGGGCACTTTAGGGATTTTCCCATAACTAGTTCTGATGCAGCAGAGAGCTCATCTGCAATTGCAATGGCAGTAACGCGCAAGACTTTGTCAAAAGAGTCAAGTGTTCCGGCATAGTCTAGGATTGGGGCAATGCCGGCGATTCCTATTGCATGATTGGTTTGACCCAGTCTAAAAGGACGGCCTAGGGTATCAGAGATGATTACTGCTACATTTTTTCCTGACTGCTCTGAAATTTTGTTTCTGATTCTCTGTGCTGACACATCAGAGTTTACAGGTAACAGTGTTGCATGACCTTCCTTGATATTGCTCTCATCTATTCCGGCATTGGCGCAAATTAATCCACTACGAGTCTCAACTATCAGTACACCGTTGCCCATTCGGACGATTCGCTTGGATTCAGACAGTATCAACTCTATAATTTTAGGATCCTTGTGATACTGTGAGCCAATACCTATTGCCAGCAGAGAAGGAGTGACAGTAGATAGGTCTATCATACGGCCTTCTTGTTTTGATATGATCTTTTGCGCAATTACTAGGATATCGCCGTCATCTAACATTTCAGAGCGTGTTATTATATCACAGAGATCATCAGATGGCACTATCTCTTTTTTGATATGAATCGGGAGTATTTCCAAGTACCATACACCATATCATACACTACAAAATTGTTTAGGCAGGACGTACAGTCTCTAGTTCTAGTTTATAGTGCTTGTTGATGATATCAAGTATTTTGGAGAGATCCTTCTCCTCCAAGGTTGCGGCCGCCATATCCTTGACCACGTCTTGGGCACGATAAGCAATACCTAGTTCGCAGATATCAAACAGCTTGACATCGTTTGCACCGTCCACCACACAGACAATGTCTTCTTTCTTCTCACCCCATTCCTCAATCTTTGTTCTTGCGGATTTTGACTTGTCAGAGTCGACATTGATGGTGACACCGTCAAGTTTTCCGTCTTTGAATATCAATTCATTTGAGTAGACATAGTCTAGTCCCAGTTCTTTTTGCAGTCGGTGCATCATCAGGGTAAACCCCCCAGATATTGCCATCAGTCTCCATCCGGCAGCTTTGAGCACTCTGCAGGCCTCCCTTGCGCCAGTCATGATTGGCAGTGTATCGGCCACATCTTGGCATGTCTTCTCATCAAGACCTCTAAGCGCCTCAACTCTCGTTCGCAGTCCTTCCTCCCAGTCGATCTTGCCTTGGATTCCCTGTTTTGTAATTTCCCAGATCTCGTCTTCCTTGTGGATCTTTTCTGCCAGTATAGGAAGGTATTCTTCATCATACAAGACACCTTCAACATCAAAGATTACGAGCACAACTGACTTGGCAAAAACCGCTAATTATATAAGTTCTTTTTTAGATCAAAGAATCGTTAGTAATAAATCACCGATTTGAATGTGTTAGATATGGACGAACTAGAACATAGATTTGAAGTAGACATCAAAGTAAGAGAGGAGAAACAGAGACTTACCGGGGATGTCAAGCAAGTACTAAAAGCTGCAGGACTCATAGATGAAAAGGGCAAGTTAAAGCTAAAGGGAGCCAGTCCAAAGATGCTCAAAAAGATGAAACAAGAGTTTGTAGACTGTCCAGTAATAAAGACAGACATTCATTTCATACAGTGTTTTGTGTGTCCAAACTTTCAGAGCAGGGTGATGGGCAAGGTGCTTTGCAAAGGTAGCGAGTTGTAAATATTGATTTGTCACGAAAGGCTCATTAATTAAGCTCGTTGAGGGAATTCTGGTTTGGAAGACGTAGGAATTACAGTTTCAAAGGATGAGGACTTTAGCGAGTGGTACACGCAGGTGGTTCTCAAGGCGGAACTTGCAGACTATGCCCCAGTGAAAGGACTGATTGTTCTCAGGCCAGACGGGTACTCTATCTGGGAGTCACTCAGAGCCACGTTTGATAAAAAGTTTGCAAAAAATGGAATTAGAAATGGGTTTCTGCCAATACTGATTCCAGAGTCGCTACTTGGAAAGGAACAAAAACACTTTGCAGGATTTAATCCAGAGGTCTTTTGGGTCACGCATTCTGGAACCAACAAAGTCGGCGACAGGCTTGCACTACGACCGACATCAGAGACACTAGCATACACATTGTATTCAAAGTGGATTCAGAGCTGGAGGGATTTACCATTAAAGATTAACTTTTGGAACACAGCTTTGAGAGCAGAGATCAAGGCGACAAAACCATTTCTTAGAACCTCAGAATTTTTGTGGCAGGAAGGCCACACAGTACATGCCACAAAGGAGGAAGCGGAGACTGAGGTGACAAAGATGCTCAAAGTGTACGAGAATACTGTAGAAGAAGAGTTGGCAATACCTGTGGTCACAGGAAAGAAGAGTGAGAAGGAGAAATTTGTAGGCGCAGAATATACCACTACGATGGAGTCAATCATGCCAGACGGAAAGGCACTACAGATGGGAACATCTCATTTTTTGGGACAGAACTTTTCAAAACCCTTTGATGTCAAATTTGCAGACAAAGACAACGTGGAGCACTTTGCATGGCAGACATCATGGGGAGTCTCATGGAGACTCATTGGCGCAATGATAATGGTACACGGGGACGACCGTGGGCTTGTACTACCACCAAAGGTGGCACCGACGCAGGTGGTAATCATACCAATTTATGGTGATAAAACAAAAAATGTCATACTAGCAAAGTCCAAAGAGATAAGAGAACTCCTTGAATCAAAGAGTGTCAGAGTACACATAGATGACAGAGACGAGTTATCACCGGGATTCAAGTTTAATGACTGGGAGTTGCGGGGGGTGCCCTTACGAATAGAGCTTGGTCCAAGAGACATTGAGAGACAGAGCATGGTTGTCGCAAAAAGATACAACGGTAAAAAGACTGACCTGGGCTGGGCAGATATTGAAAAGATACCTGTAATTCTAGATGAGATACAGTCAGATATGCTCAGAGTGGCAAGAGAGGCTGCAAAGAGCAGAACAGTTGAGATAACAGACTATGCAGAGTTAAAGTCAGGAATTGAGGAGGGGGGGTTCTTTAATGCCCCCTGGTGCGGAAGAGTGGAATGCGAAGAAAAGATAAAAGAAGAGACAGGAGCAGATATCAGAGTAATTCCGTTTGAGAGTAAAGAGACAGGCAGTAGATGCGTCTATTGCCAAGAGCCAAGTACCTGCATTCCAATCTTTGCAAGGGGATACTAGACAGAGATAATAATAGAGCCAAGATAGTTTTTCACAATGTCCTCAGATACAAGATTAGAGACTGCACTGCTAGAACAGTTCCGCAATACACGAGACCGGACACTAGAACTAGTAAAGACCTTGGAGAGTGATGACTTTGTTGTTCAGACTGCGCCCTTTACGAGTCCGCCAAAGTGGCACATTGGCCATGTCAGTTGGATTTATGAGGCAATAATGAGCAAGATAGACAAGAGTTACGAGTTTTATTCCAAAGAGTTCTCAGAGTATCTCAACTCGTACTATCAGCAGTTTGGAGTGCCACAAGACAAGGGACTGCGGGGAGTTGTCTCAAGGCCTACAACGGGGCAGATATTTGAATACTTTGATGCAACAACTAACAGGGTAGAGGAGTTTATAAAATCCCGTACACTTGATGCAGACGCAGCAAAGCTTGTTACCATGGGATTTCATCATGAATGTCAGCATCAGGAACTCTTGGTATATGACTTGCAACACCTGCTTGCCGAGCAGTACAGGCCGGTAAAAAAGAATGTGGCAAAGAGAATCAATAGTGTCAAAAAAGATGCCGTACACATAAAGCGTGGCCTGTACACGATGGGAAATAATGGTACTGGGTTTTGCTATGATATCGAGTTGCCTGAACATACCGTATACCTAAATGACTATGAAATTGACGTGTTTCCTGTAACAAATGGTCAGTATCTAGAGTTCATGCAAGACGGGGGTTATGACACATTCAAGTATTGGTTGTCAGATGGATGGGAAAAAGTCAAGGAGAACAGATGGAACTGTCCAATGTACTGGGAAGAGATTGGGGGCATATGGCATGTAAGGGACTTTTTGGGTACAAGACAGATTAATCCAGATGAGCCGGTATGTCATGTCAGTTTCTACGAGGCAGACGCATACTGTAGATGGGCAGGAAAGAGGCTTCCAACTGAGGCAGAGTGGGAAAAGGCGGCATGCTGGAGTGAAAAAGAACAGAAAAAGACAGCGTTCCCGTGGGGAGATGATGCTCCAACTACACACAGATGCAACCTGCTCGAGTCATACTGCTGGGGTTGCTCAGATATTGGCGCGTATCCAGAGGGGGCAAGTCATCAGGGATGTCATCAGATGATAGGAGATGTCTGGGAGTGGACATCATCAGAATTTACAGGATACCCCGGATTCAAGTCAGGCTTTGATGAATACAATGACAAGTGGTTTACAAACCAAAAGGTATTGCGTGGAGGCTCGTTTGGGACTCCGGGCATGTCAATTCGTGCAAGCAGTAGAAATTTTTTCAGACTAGATGAACGCTGGCTGTTTTCTGGGTTTAGATGTGCCCAAGATATCTAGGCTTTAGATGCTAGTGTCAGTGAGAAATACTTGGCATCATCATCATCAAGCCAGATACGGTTGATATAGAATCCGGCACCCTCAAGAAGATTGCGAATCTGATGTATGGTATACTTGTACGAGTTCTCAGTGTGGATAAGCTCGTCTCTCTTTAGATTTAACACGAGATGAGACTTTGAGATTATAACAGACTGGTTTACAAGTGACCGCAGATGCATCTCGATTCTTTGATCCTTTTTGTTGTAAAATGAATGGTGTGCAAAGTTCTTTGGAATAAAATCAGCATCAAGCTCGTCATTTATCCTAGAGAGGACATTAAGATTAAACTGTGCAGTCACTCCTTTAGAGTCATTATATGCAGATTCCAGAATCTGTGTATCCTTGACCAAGTCAAGTCCAATCAGAAACAGATCGCCGGGTCTCATCGTCGAGTTTACTTTTTTCAGAAATGCCTGTCCATCAGAGGGTGAAAAGTTGCCAAAGCTTGAACCAAGAAACACTATCAGGTTTTTTTTGTCATCATAGTTTTTTAGAAATTCCAGACCCCCCTCATAGGTGTCAATAATTCCCGTAATGCGTAGATTGCCATAGGATAAGAGCAGTTGTTCTGAGCTCTCAGTTAGGATCTCAGATATGTCTATTGGGAAATATTCAACGGTGTCTTGTAGGCCTGCAAAGACATCAAGAATCAGTCTAGTCTTGATAGATGCGCCACTGCCTAGTTCGACTAGCCTAAAATTACAGTCAACAAGTGCAGACAGTTCTGCCTGTATACTCTTTATGATGCCAATCTCTGTCCTAGTCAGATAATACTCGGGCTGTGTGCAGATCTTTTCAAACAGTGCCGAGCCCTTTTTGTCATAAAAGAACCTCGAGTCGATATACTTTGTATCCCTGTTCAAACTAGAGTAGATGGTTTCAGCAAAGGTTTTTTCTATCTTGCTTGCATGTGGTTTAAAGTATCGGAGGTCAGAGTCTATGACATATTTTTTATAGTTTAGATTTTTTTGAATTGTATCCAAGTATTAAATCCGGCCTTTGTTTAACATAAATGCCTTATCCCGGACGTGTAAGACTCGGGTCTGGTGGTTCAGTGAAATAATTTTGAAACCAAGTTAAGAGATATCCATCAGATGTTATGATAGGTTTGGGCAAGAGAAGGTCTGAAAAGATACCTGTAAGAAATGCCGATTTGGAAATTATAGTAATATATCTATAGAGTAATTGTTTACGTCTTGCCTATCTTTTTCAAGCTGATTTTACAAAATTGACTCTTCCATGATCTTGGCGAAATGGTACTTGGATCTAAATCTTTTGGTTTAGGGACGAAAAGCTAGGGGCACGGCCTAAACCTATTCCAATTTTTTATCTTGATACCAGTCTATAAGACTAATGGTATAGTGTGCTATAGGAACCCAAACTATGATATGTGATAGTATTGTGAGAACCCCACTAGCCGCTAAGAAATGAAGTGTGTCATGATGTGGTCCAGTTCTTGAACCATCCTCCATTACCGCAAAATATATCATAGCAAGTATTGCAGGGTTGATTAAAGGAAAATAACTATTTATGCGACCAAAAGTCTCAAAGAAAAATAAAACTGTCAAGCCGTAAATTGGCAAAATAAAATATAACATGTTGAGTTTTTTGTCTGTAAAGAAATGATAGATTTTATGAATCAATTTAATTAATTTTTAAAATAACAGAGTAAATAGGATTTGTTTTTGTCGTTATCCAAGTCATTAATTATGGTAAAACATACCATTATATTACAATTGATATTGTTTTGCGGTATGCCTTTGTATAATCAAAAATAATTGGTATTATTTGGAAACATACAACGCATGGAGTTTAGGTACGAAAAGCTAGGGGGCATGTCCTAAACAGATACCATATTCCTTGTTTATGTTATTCATGATCTTACATCTTACGCATATTATTCTTATAATATTGCTTGGATGGAACCGCCTTAATTACATCATGTAGATGATATAATATTGCATCACCAACCTTTTTTGCAAGCTGAACTGGAACTGCATCTGAGACTTGTTGTTGCATATTGCTGATGCCGCCTTCAAATTCAAAATGATCTGGAAATGTCTGGATTCGTGCAGCCTCTCTAACTGAGAGCAGTCTGTTCTGAGTTGGATGAATAATCATAGCTTTTCTGAAATTTGTAATTGTGATAGATGGTTCGTTTTTGAGTAGTCTTTTGTATATCATACTATGTGCAAGATTCAGTTTTTTGTACTTGCCATCAACTTGCATGAGTTTCACCGGAATATCATTCCAGTTTCCTCCGGATGGTACAGATTTTATTCTCTTGGTAACTAGTGGAGTGTTTTTTGTAATTATGTGGTTTGTAACACGACGAGATTTTTTACGTATCCTTTTTTGAAATTCACATTTGGGATCTTTGGCATACATATCACTTGTTGCACATGTCTTTCCAATCAAGATTTTGGGTAGATCATTGATAGCATCAGAGAGTTTTGTATATGCTAAAAGTGTATGATCTTTTTTTATCTCGTCTTTATTTCCATGAGTCTTTCTAGGTTTGTCTATTGGAATTCTACTTTTGGATCCCACAATAAATGCCCTCTTTCGCGCCTGTGGTATGCCATAATCAGCGGCATTTAGTAACCATGCAGTGGTATTATGATATCCCATGTCTTTGAATTTCTGCATAAGTGTCTTAATTACAATGCCCTGTTGCATTGCAAGTATTCCAGGAACGTTCTCCATAACAAAGGCAATAGGTCTTGTACGTCGTATCATTTCAACATAGTGCATGACAAGATGATTCATAGGATTTTCCATATTGCGTGTCATTTTATTCTCTAATGAGAATCCCTTACATGGAGGGCCACCCACTACAAGATCTACAGTAGAGCGTCCAGTTTTTTGTCGTATTGTAGTAGTGATCTTGTTTTTTATCTCTTCTGCAGTAATATTTCCTGGAACAAATTCTACATCATGATGATTTTTTGTATAAGTAAGCCTTACTGCTTTGTCGTAATCATTTGCTACAACTATTTTGAATCTAAAGTTATGATTTCGTGCTTCTTTTATTCCCTGTGACATACCTCCAGGTCCAGAAAATAGATCCAGAACAGTTAGATCATCAGTTTTGAGATTGTTTCTAGATTTATAACCTACAGCATAATTTATGCTCATATTCTTTGAACAATAAATCTAGTATTTAGATTATTTGTATTCAGCAATAAATGAAAAATTCAAAATAGGTAGATAAATAGTCAGAGTTGTTACACAATAACCAATTAATGTGTATTTTGAAATCAGTCTACAAGATCTAGGTAAATAAACCCAAAAAATATCTTGAAATATAATGCAGATATGACATAGATCACATCGTTATGAAATCTATTTACACAACATTATCATGTAAATTATGTGGAAAGAAAGATTTGGTGGATAACTAGACCTACAAGGGATTTGCACGATATTAAAGAATCACTCAAATGTTTTGCAAGCATTGCGCGCAATAATAAATGCAAAGCCAATAGAACCCAACATTTTAAAAAAAAATGAAATTGATAATCCGGCAAAAACATCCAACGTATGAAAACACGGAGGAAGTGGTGTCGTGGATCAGTTGTGTGTACTAGAAATTTGGTTAGACTTTGTTGTTTATTCAAACAAGAGAAGACATAACCCTAATCAGAGTATTGAAATTGTTCAAAAGCAATAAACACATCACATGGTTAAATATCGATAATAGCATTAATTACTCTATTACTAGTCAATAAACTCAAAGATCATCTACGATCAAATAATTCTCATAACCAGTCTATGATTCATCAGACATGTCAACTGTATAGCAGGCTTGGTCATATCTCTTGATATACCACCCCCTATCTACAAGATGTAATGGATGAGATACTAAGAGTGGAGCACCTAAAGAGATACTTTGTAAAGAGTGGAATGTTTGGTACAAAGTCAGTTACCGCCAGAGCGGCAGACGATGTATCATTCTCGTTAGGGGTAGGAGAGGTCTTTGTTTTGGCAGGAGAGTCTGGCTCAGGAAAATCTACCATTGCAAAGATGATTCTAGGCTCCATCCGGCCAGACTCGGGCAAGATATTCTTTGAGGGTCAGGAGATTGATTCTCAAAAGAAGAGTTTGCAGAAGATCAGGACAAGCTGCCAGATGATTCACCAGGATCCATATGATTCGATAAATCCAAGGATGAAGGTAAGGGACATAGTATCCGAGCCATTAGAGATACACAAGGTAGGAAACAGAAAGGACAGAGATCAAAGAGTTATCAAAGTATTACAAGAAGTCCGGCTAGAACCGGCACAAGACATTGCAGGCAGATATCCACACATGCTATCAGGAGGGCAGAGACAGCGGGTGGTACTAGCAAGGGCACTAGCATTAAAACCCAAAGTAATACTTGCAGACGAGCCAGTCTCCATGTTGGATGTCTCAATTCGGGCAGAGATGCTTGAACTGATGCAAGAGTTGCAAAAAAGACACAAAATATCATTTGTCTACATCACACATGACCTAGCTACTGCTAGATACTTTGGCCAGAGGATAGGAATCTTGTACATGGGCAAGATTGTAGAGGTTGGGCCAGTCAGCCAGGTACTAGTAAGTCCAAGGCATCCATACACTAGAGCGCTAATTGATGCAATATCAGAGCCAGACCCTGACAATCTCCACAAGAGAAGAGAGATCAGGATAAAGGAGCCGTCTGATGTCGATGTGTATCAGGGATGCAGATTTAGAGCAAGGTGTCCGTATGTAATTGAGCAGTGTATCATAGAACCAGAATTAAAAGGAGACGACAGTCATTACTGTGCATGTCACGTAAAGCTAGGTCTTGATTGATGCTAGTCGCCTGTCCTTGTAGGTGACAATATTTGAGACGCCATTTTTTGGAAACACCCCATAAATCAGCCTTGCCTTTCGTATGACAGAGTCCTTTAGAGATACCATGATAAACTGGCTCTCCTTGGATCTCTCCTCAAGTATCTTTGCTAGTCTTTCAGAGTTTGGGGCATCAAGGTGGGCATCGACTTCGTCAAAGAGGTAAAATGGAGATGGCTTTAGTTTTTGCAATGCCAATACAAATACGATTGTAGCAAGCGTCTTCTCGCCGCCGCTGAGGCCTGCCGACTCTCTCTTTGGTTTGTTTGGGAACTGTATTACATATGAGATTCCGGAATTAAATATGTCATCCTCGTTTTGCAGCTCAAGCCATGCATTGCCACCAGTCATCTTGTTAAATATCAGGCGGATCTCCTTGTCGACTTTGTCAAATGCATCAAGGAATGTCTGACGCTTGTCTTTTTCAATGCCCTCGAGGAATCTTACAATTTTGTTGCGTTCTTCCTCAAGTGTATTTTTTCGTGTAGACATGGAACGGTACCCATAAGACACCTCAAGGTATGTCTCAGGCGCCTTTGCGTTTAATGCATCAAGTGAGGACAGTTCGCCTGTCAGCTTTTGTACGACTAGCTCGACATCAAATGTCTCCATGTTCCCATCAAACCCAGATGCCGAGAGGATTTGTTGTAGGCGAGCTTTGTCACCTGACATGTCTCCTAGGTCACGATTAATAGAGTCTGATTGGCGCTCTAGTGAGTTTATCTGTTTTGTTAGATCCCGGTCTTGATCAGAGAGGGTTCTGAGCTTGTCATCAAACTCTTGTATGTTATCAATTGACGTACCAGAAGTCGAGATCAGTTCTTGTTCCTTTTCACGTAGTGATACGAGAACCTCGTTTTTGGATTCTTTTTGTACTGTGAGCCTCTGTATCTTCTCACCAAGTTCTAGGCGTTCGTCATTAAGCAAGTTTGTCTCACCATCAAGACGGTCAGACTGGGATTTTTTTCTGTCGCACATAGTCTGTTGTTCTGTCTGTTGTGAGGACTTGTCACGATACTGATTCATTATACTAGTATACTGGCTTTCAATATCAGACTTTTTGGTGTTTATTCTTTCTAGCTGGCCTGCAATTCTATCTTGCTCTCCACCTGCATAGTTTTCCTCAACTATGTTGATTCGTTGCTGCAAAGACTCGATGTGTGATTGGCACATACTGACATCGGTCTCTAGTGCATTATTTTTTAGTGTTAAATCTGATATTCTCCCTGTCAGTTGTTCTTTTGTGCCAAGTGTTGATGTGATTCTTGATTTCAGATTGGAATAGTTCTCAGTTGCCGATGTCATGTTTTTTTCAGACATCAAGAGTCTCTGGTCATGTGAATAAATCGACTCGTCTATCTTTTTTAGTGAACGCTTTTTCTTTATTATGATTTTTTTGATTGTTTCAATAATACGAACTAGTCCGTCAATTTCACTGCTCATGGAGATGAGCTTTGTAAGCTTTGAGATCTTTGAGTTTATGTCTATAACTATAGTTCCCCCTTTTGCCTCAAAATATTCTCCATCCAAGGTGACTGACTTGTATCCAAGATGCGATATGTTGTAGGCAGACTCTCGGGTTTTGGCAAGTACTATATTTCCAAATAGGAATGTCTTGAGAGGCAGATAGGCGGCATCACACTTTACGTATTCAGACAATATTCCTAGGACACCGGGCTCTTTTGGCACTGAGAGTTTGAATTTCGGGATGGCATCAAGGGGGATAATCTTTAGTTTTGGGAGTTTTTTGTCTCGAGCTGCTTGGGCAATTCCAAGCAGTGTTGCAAAGTCCTTTACTACTATGGCCTTTATCCAATCAGAGCTTGCCGCCATAACTGCGCGCTCATACGTATCATCCCAAGTAATCATCTCATATACTAGTCCCTCAATTCCTAGCTTGTCGGCGTCTTCCTTTAGTTTTGCAACAGTATAATCCTCATGCATGAATCCCTTTACCGTTTTTATCTTTGACTCGCACCGATTTGCAGTCTTGCTGGACTTTTCAAACATTGATTCTAGCTCGTCTAGGTCATTGCGTGTCTTTGATTTTTTTGCATGTAATTTTTTGGTTCTAAATTTTAGTTCTGCAACAGAGGCGGTGTAATTTTGCAACATTGACTCTAGCTGTGATTTGGATACACCAAGTTTTATAATGGAACCGTCTAGTTCTGAGAGTTTTGTAGAGTTTGTGTCAATCTTTTTCTTGGACTCGGATTGCTCGTTTTGTATTTTTGATAGTTTTAGTTTTGCATCATTGAGCTGGTTCCCAAGTGCCTTTATCTTGTTGTCAGTATCTGATCTCCGAGCTGCAATCTGGGACTGTTCATCAAGTATCTGGTTTCTTTGGGAATCAATTGTCTGCATGTTATCGTTGATTTTGCTCTTTTTGAGATCAGTCTCTGCAATTGACTCTTTTGTGTATAGCATCTGCGAGTCTAGCTTTGCCATCTCTTGTGCTATAGTGCCAATCTCTGTTTGTATCACAGGAAGCCTGGAGCTTATCTGCTCTAACCGCCTCTCTGATGCAGAGATTGCAGTGTTGTCAATCTCGAACTGTTCTAGGGCAGAGCTTAGCTCAGTATCAAGGGCCGCCTTTGCTTGGTTATAGTCAGCTGCTTTGGTCATCAGTTGTGACTTTTCAGCCTCCAAGACGCCCATCTGCCCCCTTAGGGTATCTCGCCGGCCTGTAGATGTCGTGATCTCGGCAGTCAGTTCCCCCAAGGATGACTCTTTTGCGTCCTTTTTGCCAGAGATTACCTTCATCTTGTTTGCGGCATCTATTGCCCTGTAGCGGCCAATCTCACGTTTTAGAAGATCATGGCGTAATTTTTGATTTCTCTCCTCATCGAGCTCATCAATCCTCTTCTTAATCTCTCCCATCTTTGCAAGTGCAATCTCTAGTCTCCTGTCTGCCGCATCAAGGTTCTTGATGGACTCGGCCTTTCTCTCATCAAAGGATGAGAGTCCGATTAGGTCTTCGATCGTTTTTCTCTTCTCCTCTGAGGAAAACTCTGAGATTCTAGTTACTGTTCCCTGCTGGACTGTGTTGAGCTGTCCTAGACCGGCATTGGCCATATCAAGTAGATCAAGAATGTGTCCTCGGTTTGTCTTTTTTTTGTTCAGATAGTATGTATTCTCGCCATTAGAGTCTAGCTCTCTTGTGATCTCAACAGTGTCAGAATCCACAGGAATCTTTCTGTCAGAATTGTCAAAATGGACACTGGATCTGGCCATCTTGGCACCGCGTCTTACTCCCTCAATATCATGAATCAGTGACTTTAGCTTGTCAACTCGCATCACTTTTGGTTTGTTCTCACCCATCGCAAAGATGATGGCATCTAAAATATTGCTTTTTCCAGAGCCGTTAGGTCCTGATATTGAGACTAGTCCCGGCTCAAACTGAACTGTGGTGTTTTTGAATCCAAATGACTTGAAACCAAAGATCTCAACTTTTTTAACATGAACCAATGACAACTAATCTTTTGATACATATGATAATCGATGATTAACAAGTTTAGTTGACAGAATTGCGTAATTTTTCTTGTTGTGTTATGATATTTTTCGTAGTGGTAAAATACTGCTCATGCCTGATTGTAATACATTTGAGGTATAGGCCTAATACCATTCACGTCCTGAGATGACATTCGTGACAGAATGTATGGGTACTCAAAAGTAGTTTTGTACTGGAATATTCTTAAATATAGGCATGGTAGTATCATTGCCTATAGAGACAGAATGGTCAGGCATAGGATTGTAGGATACCCGGATATAGTCGATGCTCTCGCCTGTGACTAGGCTTGTGATTCCTTTGATTATCTTGAGTATAATATTGTCATTATAACCCATATCAGAACTAGTCAGTGGCCTCTCTAGTGTAAGGACTGCCTTGTATGGTGAAAGGTGTACATCAGTTACTTGGATGGTAACAAAGCCATCAGATACTACAAAGTCACCTACACCCATAGATGACATAGACATGTCAATACGAGGTGAGAAGCGTATCTTTATCTTGCCGTCATCAGAGTATACTAGGTCTGCACGTATATCTGCAGAAGCATTAGGAAGAATGTTTGTGATAGGTTTGTCCTCAAATGCCTGGAGCAGGCTAGATTCAGATGTATATGATATCCTAACAGAGTGGATGTTTGTATGAGTGACTGGTTCTTGTAGTGTGAGGATGGCCTTGTATGGTGAAAGGTGTACATCAGTTACTTGGATGGTGTCAGAGCCATCAGATACTACAAAGTCATCAGCAGATAGGATATATTCAGACGTATCAATGAGTGGTGAGAAGCGTATCTTTATCTTGCCGTCATCAGAGTATATGAGGTCTGCGTGTGTAGATGTAGAGGCATCAGGAAGAATGTTTGTGACAGAGATATCATCAAATGGCAGTAGTGCAGTTGCAGTATCTGCAACAATTGAGCTGTCCTGAGGCTTGTAGGATACGAAAATGGGGATGCCGTTTGCACGAGTGACCGGCTCTTCTAGTGTGAGAATTATCTTGTATGTCGAAAGTAAGATGTTAGTTACTTTGTTACCGTTAGACACTACAAAGTCATCTATAGTCACAGATGATTCCGCTACATTAATGCGTGGTGAGAACCTTATCTTTATTCTACCATCATCAGAGTATACATAGTCTGCACGAACAGCGTTTACAGAGGGGGTTGTAGGTAAGGATTTGACCGGTTCTGTAGGTGTCGAGTTTACAGATGCAGTCAGATCTCCTGAACCTACTGTGTTTGTTGCGTATAT
>DAXZ01000020.1:0-1198 GCA_002506665.1 Nitrosopumilus sp. UBA526
CGTGGCACCAAGTACAATAACACCAATAATTATGAGTAGTTTGAACCACATATACCGCTAGATTCAAAGAGATAGATTTTAGACTTGAACTAAAAAAAATAGTAGATATGAGCAAATTTTCTTAAGCTGGGTTCAAAGAGATATCCAATCAATTATTCCCTCAATGTTTGGGGAGGTTATATTCATCATGATTGGACCCAAGGGAGATTCGTCTGCCGTATCACAGACTGCAATCCTATCAACAAATGCCGCCTGTTTGTTTAAGAGAAGCCATGTAGTGTCTCCGTCTAGATTGTTTTTCAGGTTACGTGTGCAACTCCTTTGGGATCTGTTAGATGAGACGGACTCGGATATTTTTTCAAGTGATCGTATGTCATCAGAGCGTGCCTTGATGGTATAGTTCTCGTTACTTATGGTAGAATATGGAAGTATGTTTGAGACTGCCATCTTTACTTTGTCAGGATCTTCAGATGGATTTACAGGACATGTCATCTCTATCTTGCATGTAATGTCTGGAATCTTCATTCTATCCAGCCCTGAATTACCTTGTAGGACTGCTCAACGAGTTCCTCTTTGGAAAGACCGACATTAGATATTGCATAGTCAGATAGTACTATGGAGTTGCTTATGCCAACACCCATCTCACGGTAGTCCCGCTCATCAAAGTGCTCCCTTGTCTGAGGATCATCAGGCCTTGCCCTCTTTTGTAAAAACCCAAATCTAGTATCAGTCGATGCATGGACTGCTAGCATCTTTACTGTGCCTATTTCTTTGAGAACCTTGATCTCGTCATTTGATCTTATGCCGTCTATCAAAATAATCTCTGCAGTTGAGGACTCTATCTGCGGCTTTACTAGTTCTGCTATTGCACCGGGGCCGTTCTTCTCTCGAAGCTCAAGCATCAGGTTGCCAAGGGTATCTCGGGTTGGTTCTAGATTCCTCCTCTTTGCCTCATCTCTGACAGCGTTGCCCATATTGATTGTCTCGTATCCTTTTGGTTCTAGCCCGTCTGCAATGGTTGATTTACCGGCGCCTGGCATTCCTGTCAGACATACAATCAGTTTTGCCAATACGTCTCAGAATATATTACCACTCTATGAAGTTACCGTAAATAATTATAAGCATGCCTTGAAAAAAACGTCATAATGCGCACCTTTGTAGCAGCAGAGATCACAGATGCCGTACTAGTTGATTCAAT
>DAXZ01000020.1:1314-1578 GCA_002506665.1 Nitrosopumilus sp. UBA526
GCATATCCTTCACTCAAATCCCCACGGGTCATCTGGGTTGGTACAGACCAAAAGGGTGGGGAGATGCTAGCTGTACTATCAGAGAAGGTCAGAGACGCACTAAAACCCCTAGGATTACAGGCAGATGAGGGATTCAGTCCGCATATCACAATATTTAGAATTAAAAAGAATATAGACATATCAGAGTTGGAGATACACAAGATGAAAAGTTTCGGAGTACAAGAGATACAAAGTATCAAGTTAAAAGAGAGCAGGCTGATGCAA
>DAXZ01000020.1:1679-1963 GCA_002506665.1 Nitrosopumilus sp. UBA526
TTTGCAAAAGGCACCTGGCTTGCCCGAGATGCAGACATTGATATCTTTATCAAGTTCAAAAAGGGTGTCTCAGACAAAGAGTTTGAGCGCGTTGCCAAAAAGATTGGTTTTGACTCGTTAAAGAGATACTCTCCAGATACAAGATACTCCCAGCATCCGTATGTAGAGGCCAAGATAAGAGACACCAAAGTCCACATAGTTCCGCTCTATGATGTAAGAGTAGGAGAATGGAAGAGTGCCGCAGACAGATCCTCGTTTCATACAAGATACATGAAAAAAGAGCT
>DAXZ01000020.1:2119-2775 GCA_002506665.1 Nitrosopumilus sp. UBA526
TCAAGAGTGTTTAACACCTCGATAGTTGTAATTGACCCAGTTGACAGCAACAGGAACTTGGCTGCTGCCATCTCTGATGAGAATATTGCAAAGTTTGTTCTAATATCAAGGGCGTTTATGGAGAGGCCAAGGATTGATTTTTTCAAGGAGAAGAGATCAAAGATATCAAAGGGCTACTGGAATAATTTATTGGTTGTAAGGTTTAGTTTCAGCTCAAAGAGCCCAGACACAATATGGGGCCAGATAAGAAGGGCCACAGTAACGCTGAGAACCCAGCTAGAGCTAAACGGGTTTACTGTACTTAGAAGCATGCCCCACACTGATGAAAAGACAGAAGGGTATCTCTTGTTCTTTTTAGAGTCTACAAAGATAAGCCCGGTATATCCAAAGAACGGCCCCGAGTTCTTTAGAGAAGACGGCGCCCGCAGTTTCATCTCCAAGAATCTTGCAGACACAGAACTAGTATGGATAGATGAGAAAAAAATAGTCTCGTTACAAAAGAGACCACGCCCAGAAGCTGCTAGTTTCATGAGAGACTTTTTGAAAAAGAATCTTGATACATGCATACCAAAAGGAATTCAGGCCGAGTTTGGACATAGTTTCAAGGTATCTGTAGGCAACAAGACTCTGAGCAAATCAATTAAAGAGGCGGCCGG
>DAXZ01000020.1:2826-3553 GCA_002506665.1 Nitrosopumilus sp. UBA526
CAATTCTAGGATACCCAAAGGCGACTGCCCGTCAGATGAGAACAAGGGTAACTGAACTTGAGGAATTACACATAAAATCAGTATCATTTGCAGGCCCCACCAAGATTGGAAGTCTAGCTGTACTAGGCAAGGGATATGTCGGCATGGTAGTCATTGCAAAGAGAGGTGGCCGAGAGGTAGCACTAAAGATAAGACGGACCGACTCGCCAAGACCTGACATGAGAGCAGAATCCATTCTACTAAGAACTGCAAACACTGCCGAAGTGGGACCCGGCATGATTGATTCAAGCAAGAATTTTTTGGTCATGGAGTATGTTAAGGGTGAGAGATTTAGTGATTGGGTACTATATCTAAAGGGCAGGGGTAGCGCAAAGAGACTAAAAAATACAATAAGGAACATACTAGAGGACTGTTATAGATTAGACCAGATCGGCCTTGATCATGGCGAGCTAAGTGATATCTCAAAACATGTTATTGTAGTAGATGGCAGACCAGTTATAATAGACTTTGAGAGTTCTAGTATATGGAGAAGACCATCTAATGTCACATCAATCACTCAGGCTATTTTTATCGGATCCGGGATTGCAAAGATTGTACAAAAAATTTACAAAAATCCAACAAAACCAGATATTATACAAATCTTAAAGCAATACAAACAAGAAAAGACACGAGAAAATTTTGATCAATTATTACAAATTCTCAGAGTCTGACAAAAAACACAAAGGTG
>DAXZ01000020.1:3597-3815 GCA_002506665.1 Nitrosopumilus sp. UBA526
TCTCCAATTTTTTCAACCCCAACTTTAAAGATGTCCTGGTCTACTATGATTAGATCCGCAAATTTGCCTACCTCGATAGAACCAGTAACATTATCTTGTCGCATCGCGTATGCCCCATTGATCGTATATGATTCAATAACTGCCTCAAGATTCGGCAGACTCTTTTCATTTTTCATCAAAGCATGTTGCATTCCAATAAACGGATTCATTTCACTAAC
>DAXZ01000020.1:3916-4545 GCA_002506665.1 Nitrosopumilus sp. UBA526
TCTCCTGCAACCTGAATATCTGCAATTACTCCAAGTTCCTTGAATCTAGGCAGATCATCAGGATGGTATAATTCAACATGAGTAATCCTATGTCTAGCACCTAGTTCCCCGTTGATCTCTTGTGCTCTTTGGATAGCATTGAGGGCTTCGTGTACACCTCCATCACCTATTGCATGGATATGAGCATCAAAACCAACTCGTTCTAATTCAACAAGATATTTTGTTAGTCTGTCTTCATCAAAGTAATTCATGCCAAGCCCGTCTCCAACTCCAATTTGATTCGAGTATGGTTCAACAAATTTTGCTGTTCCAAATTCTATCAGTCCGTCTGTATAAAATTTTACTTGGGAGAATTTGAGAAGACTAGTGGAATTATTACTATACATTGACTTTAATTTTTCAATTTGGTCTTTATCATCATAGTGTGGATATGCCCATAATCCCAGAACGGTTCTTGCAGTTAGTTTTTCTTCATCTGCTACTCTTTGCCAAATTTTATCATAACCTCTATCCCAATATACTCGTGCATCTGCAATAGATGTAATTCCGTTCTCTGCCAACTGTTTTATTCCCCAGAGTAATCCCTCATAATTTATTTGATCAATTTCAGGATTGCTTCCAAGTGCAAT
>DAXZ01000026.1:0-412 GCA_002506665.1 Nitrosopumilus sp. UBA526
GATTATGGATATGATTGAGAATGGATGATCTACGAAGTTACATCTCACAAATCAAAAGAGCCAATGAACTAAAAACCACAAAGTCTCCTGTCTCAACAAGATTTGAGATTGCCAGAATCACCGCCAAGGTTGATGGCTCACATGCCGTACTGTTTGAAAAGATCAAAGAAAGTGACTTTAGACTTGTCTCCAATCTTGTCGGAACTAGGCGACGGTTTGGCATGGCAGTCGGCAGTACAGAATCAGATATTCACAAAAAAATTATCTCGGCAATCAACAAAGCCAAAAAACCAAAGATTGTCTCTTTGGCAAAGTTTGCAGAAAACAAATCCAAAGACCTCAGCCCGCTGCCTATCGTGACTCATTTTGAAAAAGAATCAGGCCCATTTATCACATCATCTATTGTATATGC
>DAXZ01000026.1:592-2309 GCA_002506665.1 Nitrosopumilus sp. UBA526
GTACCGTCAAGATCAGAGATTGTAATGGAGGGGAGAATACTCTGCGACAAGACTCATCCTGAATGGATGGTTGAGATGCTCAAGACATATGACCATAAAAGATCCCAGCCTGTCTTTGAGCTTGATGCCCTCTATTTTAGAAATAATCCAATCTTTCATGACATACTTTCTGGATATTCAGAACACCGATTATTGATGGGAATACCAATCGAGTCCAAGCTAAACCGAGATCTGAAAAAATCTTTCCCTCAGACAAAGCAGGTCTCAATGACTAATGGCGGATGCAACTGGTTGCATGCTATAGTGCAGATTAAAAAGAGAAACGACTCTGATCCCAAAAAGATTATCAAAAAAACATTCGAGTCTCATCGTTCGTTAAAGCAGGTCACAATAGTTGATGAGGATATTGACCCTTACAGTGCAGAGTCCGTCGAGTATGCCATGGCTACAAGATTTCAGGCAGACCGAGACTTGGTCATCTTCAAAAATGTTCGTGGTTCAAGTCTAGACCCTTCTAGCAATCAACAAAAACTGCGTACTGCAAAGATGGGAATCGATGCAACAAGGCCCCTATCTAAACGTCCTGAAGGATTTGAGCTAGCAAAGATTCCAAAGATTGACAAGATTAAACTAGAAAAATACTTTGGTAAACTCTGAAATTAATTCAGCCTCAAATTCTTGACTAGATGTGATGCATCAAATGAGGCAAAATTTGTTTTGTCTAGATGACGACCTCAAAGACCTATATCCTGACATCATTCAATCTTAGTACTATCTTCTAAATGTCTCTAAAGGTTCTGTAAAGTTAGCACGTGACAATTCTCCGTGCAAGGTATTTTTCCACCATTCTTAACATATTCAATTATTTTTAAAAAATACAATTCCTCATAGTCAGTTTGTGTGTTTTCTCAAAATTACTTGCAAATTGCTTTAAACAATTCTGCTTTACCAGCTATTCTGTATGAATTACCAGAGTGGACGCGAAAAACAAAAAACTGTACAATTCGTCTCTTCCATTCTTCTACCGTGAACACATTTAGGCTTGGCAATTTTATTATATATAATTTGCCAATATTGGCGAGTATCAAGTGTGATTATAAAGCTTTAATCGCCAGTTTTGGCCAATTATATGTGGATAGCCAACATAATTAATCTATGAAATTATTAGAACACAAAGAAACACAATTACCACTTGCAAGACTATTCAATACTGCAAGTGCTAAGGTATTGGATTTTCTATTAACTAATAAAGGTCTAGAATATACTGAAGATGAAATATCAGAGCTTGCCATCATCCCAAGCCGCACACTTCAAAGAAGCCTACAATTACTTTTAGCTGAACAGGTTATAACACGCAATAAGAAAAATAGGCGCATGTTCTATTATACTGCAAATCTTTCATCTCCCAGAGTTAGTGGGTTACTTAGTTACATTAATTATACCTTAATCTTTAATCTTAATCTTGCTATACGTGAACACAGTCCCAAGAAATAATTATTTTTAAACTTGTTTTAATTCTAATTCAGCTTTTGAAACTTTATTTTCCAACTCATCTTTTTGTCTAATCAAATGTGTAATTTAAAGTTCTAATGCTTTCTTCTTTGATTCAGATTTTAAAGCCAACCCACAATAGACTTTATTTTTTTCTTACCCTTTTCATAATAGGAAAAATAGATGTATCTTTTATCATTAACTGTCTTTGTAGTTATCGGCATGG
>DAXZ01000026.1:2478-21091 GCA_002506665.1 Nitrosopumilus sp. UBA526
GTCTTGTTCCTGTGAGAATCATTACTTTGAAAAGGCATGTTGCCAGTACATTCACACAGCAGAATTTAGTTCAAATATTCGAGAACAAGTAAAGAACCAAGTTACCATTAATCCAATAGAAACTAACTGTTGCCGGTTCTGTGAATCTGCAAACTTTGTAAACTGATCACCTGATACCTCACAACTTGGCAAGATATATGACCCAAGAATTGTGGTGCGGGAGATGGGATTTGAACCCACGAAATCCTAAGATATAGAGTCCTAAACCCTACGCCGTTGACCAGGCTGGGCGACTCCCGCAACGGATTTGCCATTAAACACAAATTTATCTATTATTAAAGAGTAGCATGGCAAAATTTTTTGGAACCAACGGGATTCGTCGAGTCTTTCCTCAAGACCTTACACTAGAATTCATTCATGACATGACGCTTGCAATTGGAACATACTTTGAGAGGGGGCCTATACTGATAGGCTATGACGGACGAGAGTCTAGTCCTGTTATCTGCAAGGTTGTCTGCTCTGCCCTCAACTTTATGGGAATTGACTGCAATGTCGCCGGAGTTGTCCCTACCCCGTGTCTGGAATATGCAGTAAAGACTCTGGGATACTCTGGCGGGCTGATGATTACAGCATCGCACAATCCCCCGCAATACAATGGAATCAAACCAGCTGCCGGTGACGGAGTTGAGATCTCACGTAGCGACGAACTGGTAATTGAGGATATCTACTTGGAAAAGAGATGGCCAAAAAAGCCCGACTCGTGGGGTGTCACAGCTACCGATGACAGACCAGTTGGAGTATACCTCAAAGGAATTTTATCTCATGTTGATACCAAGCTGATAAGATCAAAACACTTTGCAGTTGTCCTGGATTTAGGAAACGGCGCACAGACTGTTTCTGCGCCTGATCTATGCAGACTGCTCGAGTGCAAAACATTTCTTGTAAACGAAAACCTTGATGGCACGTTTCCGGGACGTGGATCAGAGCCGACCCCGCAAAACCTCTCTGCACTCTCAAAGGCAGTAAGGGACAATAACGCCGACATAGGGGTTGCGTTTGACGGTGATGGTGATCGAAGTTTATTTTGTGACAATGACGGAAACATTCTAACTGGAGACCAGTCTGCACTGGTACTTGTACGACATCTTCTCAAGAAAAATCCTGACTCTGTAATTGTGACCTGTCTTAATTCCAGCTCTGGCATTGAGGACTTGGCTCTTGCATCTGGCTCCAAAGTAATCCGAACCAAAGTAGGAAGCGTTGAGGTATCAAGGGAGATGGTCTCAAGCAAAGCACTGATAGGATTTGAAGAGAATGGGGGGTTCATGTATGGCAGGCACAATCAGGTAAGAGACGGCGGCATGACTCTGGCACTGATGCTTGACTTGCTGGCAACATGTAACAAACCACTTGCCACAGAGGCAACAAGTCTGACATCATCCTTTACTGCCAAAGACAAAGTAGCATGTCCAGTCACAAAGGTCTCGAGTCTATTATCGTCTCTGATTTCTGAATTTCCAGACGCTGATACCTCTGATGGAATCAAGATTATAGCTGATCCCAAAAACTGGGTAATGATCAGACCTAGCGGCACAGAACCAATAGTCAGAATATATGCAGAATCCACAAGTCAGGAGAAACTAGACGCCCTAATGTCAGAATATCTTGCCAAAGTCAACTCTATAATTTCCAGATAACACTTTTAAAACCAAACCCATCGATGGATAGAATGGAGAATGAACCCTTAGGGTGACAAAGTTATGGGAAAACCATATTATGTTAAATTTGAGACGCCTGAAGACCTTGTCAGTCCTATCTTAGAGGCAGTCAGAGTATCATCTACTAGTGGCAAAGTCAAAAAGGGAACCAACGAGGCAACAAAGGCCATTGAACGTGGTACCAGCAAGCTAATTGTAATCGCTGAGGATGTTGAACCACCAGAGGTAGTAGCCCATCTCCCAATCCTATGTGAGGAACAGGGTGCAGCATATGCATTTGTACCAAACAAGGCAGAGCTAGGCAAGTCATTGGGCATTGATATTACCTCTGCCGCTGCAGCAATTTTGGATGCAGGTGATGCACAACACATTGTAGACCAGGTTGTATCATCCATAGCTAAAATTAAGGGCGGTAAGACCGAGCAATGAGTACAACATCTGAAGAGGTAGTCCAGTCTGAGATTATTCAAATTGTTGGCAGAACCGGCATTGCCGGCGAGGTAATTCAAGTCAGAGTCAAGGTTCTTACCGGCAAGGATAACGGCAGAATTCTTACAAGAAATGTAAAAGGCTCTGTTAGGGTGGGAGAAATTCTCATGTTAAGGGAAACAGAAAGGGAAGCAAAAAAGATCAAATAGGTGTCAAGATATATGAGTCTACTAGTTAAACCGTGTAATTTTTGTGACAGGCCAGTAGCAAAGGGGTCTGGTACAATGTTTGCCAAAAATGACGGAACCATTATGTGGTTCTGTTCCTCAAAATGCAAAAAGAATGCACTGGTTCTAAAACGTGATCCAAGAAAGCTAAAGTGGACCAAAAAATACGTAAAGGGCGGAATCAGAAAGAAGTAGAATTGGCCGAACAGTCATTATTTATCATAAAGCCTGACGCAGTATCAAGAAACCTGGTAGGCAAAATCATCTCAAGGTTTGAGAGAAAGGGATTCAAGATATTAAAACTGCGAATGTTTACATTTACCCAAAAACAAGCAGAAGACTTTTACAGAGTTCACAAGGACAAGCCGTTCTTTGGTGAACTGACATCTTTTATCATATCAGGCCCTATAGTTGCCGCCATCATTGAGGGAAACAATGCAATTGCCACTACAAGAATAATGGTAGGTGCAACAAAGTCTTTTGAGGCAGAACCAGGCTCCATCAGGGGGGACTATGGACTAGGGTTTAGTGAGAATATCATTCACGCATCAGATTCACAAGAGAGTTTTGATCACGAGTCGAGGGTAGCATTTGAGTGATCTGATTTGCACATTCGTCAGCCCATAGTGGCAGTTCTTGGTCACGTAGACTCTGGAAAAACATCCCTCCTGGACAAAATCCGTGGAACAGGCGTTCAGGGAAGAGAGGCAGGTGGCATTACCCAGCACATAGGGGCAAGCTTTCTTCCTACTGACACCATCAAAAAGACCTGCGGCCAGCTATACCAGAAACTAGAACAGTCTGAAAACAAGGTTCCCGGACTCTTGGTAATTGACACGCCAGGACACGAGGTCTTTACAAATCTTCGTTCCAGGGGCGGCTCGGCTGCCGACATTGCAATACTGGTAGTAGATGTCAATCGTGGATTTCAACAGCAGACAAATGAGAGTCTGAATATACTGCAAAGCAGAAAGGTTCCATTTGTTGTTGCGCTAAACAAGTGTGATCAGATATCTGGATGGCGAAGATCCGAGACACAGTTTATCTCACAGGCAATCAAGGAACAAGATGCATCAGTACAGGCCGATCTAGACCAAAAGCTCTATGATGTTGTGGGGACACTCTCTATTCTAGGATACAAGTCAGAAGCATTTTATCGTGTACAGGACTTTAAATCCGAGATTGCCATAGTTCCTATCTCTGCACGTCTAGGCGTGGGAATACCTGAACTGCTCAGCGTTCTAGTGGGACTGACTCAGCAATATCTCAAAAAAAGGCTGGACCAAAAAGAAAAAGAGCCCCGTGGAATTGTACTTGAGGTAAAAGACGAGGTCGGACTAGGACAGACTGCAAATGTAATTCTCATTGATGGTGTCATCAGAAAAGAGGACAGCATAGTTGTTGCAAAGCGTGATGCAGTCATTGTTACAAAGCCCAAGGCACTACTCTTGCCAAAACCACTTGATGAGATGCGTGATCCCAGGGACAAGTTCAAACCTGTCTCAGAGGTAAAGGCAGCTGCCGGTCTTAAAATTGCATCACCGGAACTCGTTGGGGTTCTCCCAGGAAGTACGCTTTATGTCGCAACAAACGATGCTGAGATTACAAAGTTTACAAAACTTATCGAGTCTGAGATGAGCTCTGTGTTTGTTGATACCCAAACGACTGGGATTATTCTAAAATGCGATACCATAGGATCCCTTGAGGCCATAGTTGGGATGCTCAAACGCTCCCAGGTGCCTATAGCCAAGGCTGACATTGGACATGTAAACAGGAGAGATATAATCGGGGCCAAGACAATCAAAGAAAAAGACAGACACCTAGGAGTCATCCTGGCATTTAATGTCAGAGTACTCCCTGATGCAAGAACCGAGTCAGAGGCTGGACATATCAAACTATTTGAGGACAAGATAATCTACAACCTGATTGACAGATATGATACCTGGGTTAAGGAGGACTCTGCAAATGAAGAGGATGCAATATTTGCAGAGCTGACTCCTATATCCAAATTCACCTTTCTCAAAGGGACGGCATTTAGAAACAACAACCCTGCAGTCTTTGGTGTACGTGTAGACATTGGAAATCTAAAACACAAGATTCCTTTTATGAACATGGCAGGACGCAAAGTCGGATACATACATCAGTTACAGCTTGATAAAAAAACCATATCTTTTGCAAAAGCAGGAGACGAGGTAGCATGCTCTGTCAAGGATGTAACAATAGGCAGACAAATCTTTGAAGGCGATGTGTACTATACGTTTCCGCCATCACACGAGGCCAAACAGATTCTTAACCGATTCATGCACAAGCTTGGCCCACAAGAGCAGGATGTGTTTGGTGAGATTATTAAAATTCAAAGAGCGATAGAGCCAGTCTACGCATACTAGCTTGAATGCTTTTTGCAGATCATGTGTATGCCTGGTGCCCCCACTGCCCCCATCATCTTGTCTACAACTTTGTTTGACTTGAACATGATAAATGTAGGAATTGACTGCACTGCAAACCTTGCAGCGATGTTTTGATTTTGGTCAACATTGAGCCTTGCAAATCTTATGCCGGGATACTTTTTTGAGAGGCTCTCAAATATGGGGTACATTGACTTGCATGGGCCACACCACTCTGCCCAAAAGTCAACTAGTGTCGGGCTCTCTGAGGATATTATCTGCTCAAAATTCGAGTCATTCAGGTCTGTTATTCCAAGGTTTGCCTTTGGTTTGAGCATCTCTTTCATCTTTCTTTGCATTATTCTTGCAATCTCTGGGTCTTCGGACAATATCTGACCCAAAATCTATTCTACTAAAAAATCTTATGTCAAAAAATGACTAAACCCCAGGTGTACCAGCTTGGTCATGGTTTTAAAAATACCTTCAGAGTATCTGGCATCTTTGCACGATTAACTGCTTTTGCAAACTCTCTTAATGGAAAAACCGCGTCCATCATTGAATCAACTCTGACAGTTCTAGATGCCAGTGCATCTATTGCAGGCTTGAATAACCCACAACGGGATCCAACCAAAGTAATCTCATTTACCACAGCTAGCGTCAGATCCGGACTTGCCCTTGATGCGATAGTTGATTTTAGAACTAGGATTCCACGGGGCTTTGTCAATTTTATAGCGTCTGTAAAACCAGAACTGCTTCCGGTGGCCTCTACTGCCAAATCAAATGACTGTTCATCATTTTTTGTAATGCCAATCTTGGTTTTAATTTCTTTACCTAGACTCTCAAGTTTACTTTGGTGCTTGCCAAAACATGTGATGTTTGGACACCAAAGTCTTAGAACCTGAAGGACTAGCTGGGCTAACCTTCCATCTCCTACCACTGCAACATTCCACTGTGGTTGCAATGATACCTGGGCTCTTATCTCAAATGCGGCAGCTAGTGGTTCAACAAAGACTGCCTGCTTGTCAGTAATTGAATCAGGAATTACATGTAGATTTTTTTCAGGCAATGAAAGAAATTCGGCAAATGCGCCGTCTCGTTTTAAAATTCCAAGGACTGTTCTGCTAGGACAGTGTCTGCTCATTCCACTTTTGCAAGATTCGCATGTCTCACATCCTACATTGATCTCACCTACGACCCTCTTTCCAACCAGACTGGGATTCTCTGATCTCTCTACGACTCCGACAAACTCATGGCCTAAAATTCCGCTATATTCCATATAGCCATCGAGAATCTCTAGGTCAGTTCCACAAATTCCAGCTAGACTGACTCTGACTAGGGACTCTCCGGGTTTTGGATCGGGATAGCTATCATCATAGTTTATGTCTCCGTCAAAGTATACTGCCTTCATGATAAATGCGGTGCCTTGATCTAATTTTAAAATAGTGAAATTCATCATTATGGCTACAAAAACCGAGATCTAGATTAATAATCCCAAAGTATTACAAATTTTTAATTGAGTTACAAGTTTTTAGATCATTCAACTGACGCCATAATTGAGATTACTGCCAAAGACCTCAAAGAAGCATTTGCAGTGGCAGCAGAGGCGGAAATCAATCTGACACTAGACCAAGATACAGTAGAGGAGAAAGAACAAATCAAGTTCTCGGCTAGTGGAAAAGACATTCGTTATCTCTTGTTTAGCTGGCTTGAGGAGATACCGTTTCTTTTGATTACTCTGGGATTTGCAATAAAGAGAATAGAGTTTGACATTGAAGAGAATAATGGATACAAAATCAACGCAACAGCACACGGAGAACCGCTAGACATGAAAAGACACAACTTTAAAGTGGAGATCAAAGCACCCACATTCTATGACATGGAGATTAGGCAAAATGACGGGGTCTATATGAGATTCTTGCTTGATTTGTGAGTTGTGTGAATAATTCTTTGCAAATACATAGAAGAAATTATACGTATTTTTTAAAAGACTTGATGAAAAACTCACTGTTATGAGAACCATACTAATATTCTCCATATTCTCATTAATGCTTTTAATGGTTATTCCAGTCTATGCAGGTGTACAAACTGCAACTTTGGATAAAGACACTTTCTCAGATACTGGCAGCTTTGTAATTTCTGGAACTGCAGATGCTGAGGATGAAATAATAATTGCTTTAATATTAGGACCTGGTAAAGACAAGCCTCCACTAACTATAAACAACGATGGAACATTTTCTCGTACAGTGCAGGCAAGCACATATTTCAACAAGGTAGGTGATTATACAATCGCAGTCTATTCATCAGGGCAAACAGCAGAAGATGGAGTTGTTATCAAAATCAAATATGAAAACGGTAATGCCGCAGTCATACCAGACTATGACTTGGTTCTTAATTCCATTGGTGACAAACAAGTAACTGCTACTGAAACACTAACCTTTACAGCAAGTGTGACAGACTCTACAATCAAAAATGAAAAATATTCACTTAATCGTGTTCCAAATAATGGTCCAACAATTAATCCAGATACCGGAGTATTTTCTTGGACACCAAATGATTCTCAGGTGGGAAGATACACACTTGACATTGAAGTAGCATCTGGCATACTTAAACATAAAATAGAAATTACAATCGTGGTTCTTGCTAAACCGGCACCCACACCAACGCCTGCACCTGCAGCTACCCCTCCAGCTACTCCTGCCCCAGCTCCTGCCCCGGCTCCAGCTCCTGCACCTCAAGAACTAGGGCTAGCATCATTTGTAGATGGGACCAAGGATGTACAGAGCTATGTTGATAGATACAATACAGAAGACACCTACAGAGAATGGTTTGATGCCAATTTTTCACAATATGATTCCATATATCAGGCAGTTGGATTAGAGGAACCAGCTCCTGCACCAGAGCCTGTACCTCCAGCTGCTCCTGTACCAACAACATTACCTGTTCCGGCATTATTTGTAGATGAGACCAAGGATGTACAGAGCTATGTTGACAAATACAACAGTGACGATGAATACAAGGATTGGTTTGATGCAAACTATGCACAATATGATTCAATATATCATGCAGTCGGACTAGAGGAACCACAAGCAGTTGAAGAAGAGTTTGGAGAATGTGGCAAAGGAACTGACCTTGTAGATGGAGTGTGTGTAATTGTTGATAATTCTAAAGGTGGAGGATGTCTCATTGCAACGGCTACCTATGATTCTGAGATGGCGCCACAAATCCAACAACTACGAGAAATCAGAGATAATCAGTTAATGAGTACTAAATCAGGGACGTCATTTATGGCCGGATTCAATCAATTCTACTATTCATTCTCACCATATGTAGCAGACATGGAAAGACAAAACCCATTATTCAAAGAAATAATAAAAATGGGAATCACCCCACTGTTATCTACATTATCTATAATGTCATATGCAGAAACAGAATCAGAGGTGCTAGGCTATGGAATTGGCGTTATTCTGATGAATCTAGGAATATACGTGGCTACACCGGCAATCATAATCTTCAAGACTAGAAAATATGTCAAAATCTCTAGAAATGGTAAACCACAATTGATCTAATGGACAGTCAAGTTTATTATGTAATTTTTTAAATTTGAGCCATGGTTATTAACACATTGACAAACAAAGTAATTCTCTGCCTCTTATTCACACTTTGTATTGTATTTGTCCAATCGGCATATGCCGAACTTGGATTTTTATCTAAATTTGGTACTATGGGTTCAGGAGATGGCCAACTTAACAACCCTACAGATGTCATATATGACAAATTAAACAAAATTCATGTTGTAGATAGTGGTAATAACAGAATCAGTGTCTATGACTATGACAAGTCTTCTTTTGATTTCACATATGGAACATTTTGTGATCTTAATAATCCCGAAGATTGTATTAGTAATAATGACAATATATTGGGCGCTGGCCAATTTAATAATCCAACTAGTATTGCATATGATTCATCTGCTACGAAATATTTTGTACTTGATTCTGACAATCAACGAGTTCAAGTTTTTAACAAGAAGGGTGAATTTGAATCAAGTTTTGACTCGAAACAAAAGCCAGCTCAAGGAACTGCAATTCAAAAATTATCAAATAAGATTCTAATATCAAATACTAGTAATGATTCAATATACATTTTTGATTCAACTAGAATGTCTCCTGACCATTTTAATTCATATAACGGCATCCAGTTTGACGATCCAACAAACATGATAATTGATGCAGATGCAACTCTATATGTTTCAGATACCGGAAATAATAGAATTGTTGTATTTGACCTGGTTTCTGGTGATTGTTCTCCTGACACCAAAGTAGCAGATGGAGTATGTTTTGATAAAATGTTTGGAACAGTAGGTACCGGTGACGGGCAACTCAAAAAACCAATGGGGCTTGCATATAATTTTGCTACGAAATTGCTTTATGTATCAGATAGTGAAAATAACAGAATTGTTGTTTTTGAAATGGTTTCTGGTGATTGTCCTACTGACACCAAAGTAGCAGAGGGAGTATGTTTTGTTGAAACGTTTGGAACAGAAGGTACTGGTAATGGAGAATTCAAAAAACCAATGGGACTTGCACATAATAAAAACACCCCATTCTTATTTGTAGCAGACTCTGAAAATAATAGAGTTCAGGTGCTTAGTCTAGATTCAGCGTCTGCTGGTTCATCTTCTACAACACCTACTACAACACCTACTACGTCTGCCAACCCTGGTAGGCCTATTGGTCTAGATGCAATTCCTGCCTCTCCTACTTCGATATTTCTCTCATGGAAAGCTCCGAGGGACACTAGTGGAATCACAGAATACAAGATTGAATACAAGATTGATTCTGAATATGTCACAGTTAAACAACCTGTCCAAAGCAACAGTACATCATTTATTCACAATGGTCTAGAGTCAGACAAATCCTACTCTTATCGTGTTTCTGCAACCAATTCAAAAGGTACAGGTGATTCCACTTCGGCCACGACAGCAATAAAACCAAAACATACTGATACCCCTGTTGCACTGACAGCCACTGCAATTTCACCAACCTCAATCAAACTCTCTTGGTTGCCACCATCCAACACTTATGGACAACCAATTGGTGGTTATATCATTTACCGTATCCAGGGAGACAGTTCTGTTGACGTAGGAAGTACAAGTGCACAAACCACAACCTACCCTCTTAATGATTTGGATACTGACACAACATACACATATGTAGTTGCTGCCAAGATTCCTTCTGGTAAACCACAATCTGAACCTGCGTCAGCTACTCCTAGAGCAGACTCTACAGATACAACCAGTATACCAATACAATCAACATTTGTCAAGACAACAGAGCCTTCTTCACCTACACAGTTGTCTGCATCAGCTGTTTCATCAACCCAGATTAACTTGACATGGATAAAACCAACAAATACCGGCAACTCTCCAATTACAGGTTACAAAATCGAGATAAAACAAGACACCGGTCAATACACCACACTAGTTGCAGATACAGCTAGTACTACAGTAAAATACTCTGCCAATAATCTTGTCACAAACTCGAAATATACTTTCAAAGTATCAGCAATTAATGTCATAGGCCCAAGTGAGCCATCAAACGAATCGTATGCTATACCCGTCGTCAATTTCAAGATTAATCCATTAAGGGACATAACAATAGATGAAGGAAAATTAATAAGATTCACAGTCAGACTAGTCGATGATTCAATCACAAACGAAGTGTTTAGTTTAGAGAACAGTCCACCGGCAGGCGCTACAATTGTATCAGGCACTGGTGCATTTTCATGGACCCCAACAAGTTCTGAGGGTGGAAAAACATACACGTTTGATATAGTGGCAAAAGGAGGCAGTCTCTTTGACCGTCAAACAATAAACATTACTGTAACTGATGTTGTAATTACACCACCAGAACCTGAAGAACTAGGGCTAGCATCATTTGTAGACGGGACCAAGGACGCACAGAGCTATGTTGATAGATACAATACAGAAGACACCTACAAGGAATGGTTTGATACCACTTTTTCACAATATGATTCCATATATCAGGCAGTCGGACTAGAGGAACCATCTCCTGAACCTGAACCAACAACATTACCTGTTCTGGCATCATTTGTAGATGAGACCAAAGATCCACAGATCTACGTTGATAGATACAATACAGAAGACAGCTATAAGGCGTGGTTTGATGCAAACTATGCAGATTATGATTCCATATATCACGCAGTCGGACTAGAGGAGCCACAGTTAGATGCCCCCAAAGTCGAATCAGAAACATCCACAGTCGAAGAGAAAAAGTTTGGTATCTGCGGTCCCGGAACCAAGCTAATTGATGGGGTATGTACCATTGTTGACAAGCCAACAACAAAATCCTGGTGGAAATTCTGGTAACTCTAGTCGGGTTTTAACTTGGTTTGTCCCGTTTTAGATGTGAATATTCTATCTTTATACCTAAAGGTGCATTTGGCACGAATAATAGGGTTTTCCGTTTAACGTTATTTTGATTGTTTGTCAATTATATAATACTTGTATATTTTATCAAAACTCAATCACTCGTATCAGTACGGCAAGAAAAAAATTCAACTCCCCAATATCATACAGATTACGAGAGATCCCCATAAAATACATCAAAATATGGCGTGATGCTCAGGCAAGAAGGCTAGACCGGGTTGGAATAGCAGAACTTGCAAAATCAATCAAAAATGAGGGGCTACAAAACCCACCAATGGTTCAAAAAGAGTCAAAGAACTCGTATCTGCTGATGTCAGGGCAGAGAAGGCTAGCTGCACTCAAAAGACTGGGCGCAAAAAAGGTTCCAGTATTACTATTAACCAACTCTACAAAATATGATGTTCATGATGCAAAGGCCGCATCTGTAGTTGAGAATCTACACCGCAACAAAATGAACACAAAGGACATGACAGCGGCATGCGTATTTCTGACAGAATCTGCAGGCAAGTCACAAGCTGCAAAATCACTGGGAATATCCTCCCAGACCCTAAAGAAATACCTCGGATTTGCATCAGTTCCAGAGCAATTACGACAGTTTGTTCCAAGAGAACTATCAAGGGACGATGTGACAAAACTACATCAGATTATCTCAAATGTATCAAAGGCAGTCCGAGTCGCAGAAAAGCTAGCCTCGTTGGATTCAAAACTCAGAAAACAATATCTCAAGGTATTATCTAGAAATCCAAAGTCATCACATCCAAAACTCTTAAAGAAAGCAAAAAGTAGACTGCTCCAACAAAAAGTTACGATTAACCTAAACAAAGGAACTGCAAAAAAACTCCAACGCCTAGCTGCAAGAAATGACATCGAGGTGACAGATATGGCATACAAAATACTCTCTGCCCAGCTAAAGAAGAGACGCTAGGCAATCATAAACCAGAAACGCGCAAGATTTTCAAACACTATGTTCCAAGACCTATTGCCTCGCCAAAGTAATATCCCGCCAAAATTGTTGCACAAGACCAAACACACGAACCGGCAAACGTGTATATCAAAAACTTTGGAATCCGCATCTTGAGCAGTCCTGCAGGAACTGAGATCATCTCTCTCATCACAGGTACCATTCTTCCCAAAAACACCGCCTTGTCACCATACTTTTCAAACCAAACCTCGACCCGTTCTAGTTTTTTTCCATCTACCTTGACGTATCTCAAATATCTAAGCAAAACTGCGCGTCCAAGCTTTAATGCAACTAGATATGTGCTTGCAGTACCAATGGTTGCACCTGCGGCACCAAGTATGATCATCGGTATTAGGCCAACTATGGTAATTCCCTGCTGTGATGCCAAGAACCCCGCTGTTGGAAATATTGCCAAAGTTGGAATCGGCGGAATTACGGTCTCAAGCAAAGCGGCCAAGAATATCCCCTCATAGAGATGATCCCCCAAAAAGTCTGCTATCCATGACAGAAAACTATCAAATGCCTCCATTTGTTTTTGGCAACAAAATCTTACTAAATTACCTTACGAAGAAACACAGCCAAACTGCTTTTTACTATGGGGTGTGGTTGGGTGTTTTGCAGCACTTTAAACCCTTAAAATGGTAATTAGACGCTGGATTTTTGGGCCCATAGCT
Organism: Nitrosopumilus sp. UBA526; assembly: GCA_002506665.1. GTDB lineage: Archaea > Thermoproteota > Nitrososphaeria > Nitrososphaerales > Nitrosopumilaceae > Nitrosopumilus. The sequence continues at coordinate 15,317 of DAXZ01000026.1, forward strand.
CAGCATGGACAGAGTGTTGGACTTCTAATCCAATGGTCAAGGGATCGAAGCCCTTTGGGCCCGCGTTCTCATCTATGCTACATCCGTATAGCCAGTCAAGTGCGAGTCTAACAGACCTAGAAATAATCTCAATGGACACGAGCAGTTAAATGATGTCTCTATAAAATTCTGATATGAGCTCAGAATTTAGGCTTAAGAAATTAAGAGGCTCTGGAGGCTATGTTATGGCTACTGTTACTGATGAACAGCAAACAAAAGGCAACTTGGGTGGCCCTGATCTGTTCTTGGCACCAATCGGACGACTTGATGCTGAAAGAATTACTAAATATTTTTGCAATACATGTGAGAAAGAATTTGAAGGTCCTCCGAAAATCGAGTTTGAGAATCCAAACGAAGAGGTTGCAGAAAATCTAATTCTTGCAGAACGAGGACAATACATCTGTAGTTCCTGTAATGCATCAATTGCAGAGTATCGAAATTTCAAAAAAGAAGACGAGTCCGGCGAAGTTGGACGCGCAAAACCCCTAGACATACATCCACCACAATCAACACTAGAACCAACACCGGTATCAGAACCTATACCAGAAACTGTATCAGAATCTATACCAGAAACTGTACCAGAACCTATACCAGAAACAACACCCCAACCCGAGACGGTCTCATCTTCAAGTCCAGCTACAGTTACATCACTTGAAGGAAAGCAAGTATTTGATGAGAACGCAAACAAAATCGGAACCGCAAAACAAGTTGGAATCGACTCTGCACAGTCGATGGTCTTGGTAATTACTAAAGCAGATGACACAGAAGACACCATACCTTGGAATAATATCAAAAAGATTGGAGAAATCATTCTCTTAGGAAATCCCAGTAAAGAAGCTCAGCTAGGATGTCCAAACTGTGGGTTTGAAAACAAGGCGGGCTCAAAGTTCTGTGAAGAATGTGGAACAAAGATCTGATAGTTAATGACATAGGGCGGATAATGTAATTGGCACAAAGATCAATCCCCAAAGGAGTAGTCAAGGACATCATAATCGTTGTCGTAGGAGTTCTAATCATCTGGGTGGGACTCCAGGTGGCATTTGGAACACCAAACCCATTCTATGTTGTTGCAAGCGGAAGCATGGTTCCTGTATTAGAGATACATGATGTCTTGATAGTCCAAGGCCATGTATCTTTTGCAGATGTTCAGCCAGGTGATATCATTGTGTTTAATCGGCCCTCTGATCATAACAGGGTGATAGTGCATAGGGTTGAATCCATTCTTGCCGATGAGCCTAAAACCATTAGAACAAAAGGAGATGCAAATCCGGCATCGATTCCGGGAACTGACTTTCCAATCACAGAAGAAGAATACATTGGCAAAGTGGTATATACCATCTCTCAGGTAGGATACATCACACAGCTACTACAGCCACCAATCAACTATGTTATAGTTGTACTAGTTCTTGGAGTCATGATACTCAAGCATTTTCTAAAAAAGAAAAATGCAAAGAAATCGCCATCTACAGACCCGGAAAATATTGAGGAACTATCAGATGTTGATAAAATCAAAAAAGATCTCGAGTATTCCCACCATGTAGATGAGAATGTAGGCACGTCAGAATCAAAGAATCATGATGACAAATCAGAATCAAAGAACCATGATGACAAATCAGAATCAAAGTACCATGATGACAAATCAGACTAGAGAACAGAGTCCTTTGTCTTGAAAATCCGATCAAAGTACCCTGATGGCTCTTGAGGCTCTTGTACATCTGTAATGCCTGCTAGATTCTTTGCCAGGTTCTTTTTGTAACCTATCTGCATCTGTTTCTGAATCTGAATTCTCTGCGCCTGGGGGGAACCCGCACCATGCATGGATTCTGTCAGGTATCCTACTGCATTTCTTCCTAGTGTCATGTTCTCAATTAATCGTAATATCCTCATCCTGTTTTCTACATCAACTCCCTTTCTTCCGACAAGATATTTCCTGAGAAGCGGCCCTGCTTCTGGATGTCTAAAGTCCTTCTCAGACGGCAGTGTGACTACTAGTCCGCCTGCAATGTCTTGCGCTAGCCTGCTTATCTCGTATGGAAACCTTGTAACGTTGTGTTTGCAAACCTGCGCTAGCATGTCATCATTTTGAAACACGCCTGACTTTAGCTTGTGTGCCTGGTATGAGGATGCAATTCCTGCAGCAAAGATTGTCTCATTAAGATGGGTCATCTCAATAATTTTGTCCTTGATATGAGAAACACTTGGGATGCCATTGTAATCTGCAATTGTTGCAGCTGCCCCTATCAGAACATCACCTAGGCCAGTCTTGCATACATAGCTGCGTCTGTGGTAACATGTGAACCGCTCTATGAGCATGGATGCAAACTCGTACTCGCCGTGCATAAAGACCTTGTTCCACGGAATAAACACCTTGTCTAGTATCATCAATGCCTCCTGTCCACCAAACTTTGCATTGCCATCATCAATGTCCCCCTCCTCCATACTTCTTGTGTCACAGGACTGTCTACCATAGATGTAGGTGACCCCCTTTGCATCTGCAGGGATTGCGCCAACTATTGCCCAGTCCTTGTCAGACTCTGTCAGTCTGACAGTAGGCATTAGAATTATCCAGTGAGAGTTGATACATCCCGTCTGATGAGCCTTTGCACCAGAGACATAGACCCCATTTTTATCAGTATCTACAATTCTTGTAAACAAGTCTGGATCGTCTTGTTCTGCAGGTCCCTTGCTTCTGTCCCCTTTGGGGTCAGTCATGGCGCCGCCAATTACAAGATTCTCCTGCTGTACCATCTTTACAAACTCTAAAAAGCGGCTGTGATATGTGGTTCCATGTTTCTCATCAATCTCAAAGGTTGTAGAGTGCAGAGCGTTTAGCGCGTCCATTCCCACACATCTCTGAAAACATGTTCCGGTGTTCTGTCCGAGTCTTCTCTGCATCTTGTTTTGCAATACCAGGTCTTGGGCGTTTTCTACAATGTGCAAGAACCTGTTTACCTTCAGTCCTGTAATTGACGAATCAGCAGACGCTAGTCCTTCTTCACGTACTGCCAAATCATAGGTCTCAGCAACTGCATTAATTGACGGCCTGATCATTGGATGGTCTACGGGTTCCTTGACTAGCTCACCGAAGAGATATATCTTTAGATTCCGGCCTCTGAGACTCTGGATATAATCATCACCTGTTCTGATTGTCTTTAATACATTAGCCACTTAATACTATTAGTCCTTGACTTGTATAAATATTCTAAACTGACCAGGCTTGAATTCTTGGGAACAGACAGCGATCAGAGTCCTATTCTGACATCAAGAATCCTGCAACCCCTTGACTTTTCCATGACTAGTACGGGATTCATGTCAAGTTCTTTTATCTCCTCAAAGTCTGAAACCAGCTGAGACACCCTCTGGATACATTCAGAGAGTTTTGCTATATCTGACGGCCTCTCGCCTCTGACTCCCTGTAGCAGCTTTTGGGTCTTGATTGATGCAATCATATCATCTGCTTCCCTGTCAGTTACCGGTGCAAGCTTGAATGTAACGTCCTTGAGAATCTCCACATAGATTCCACCCATTCCAAGCATGATTACAGGACCGAATCCAGATTCTAGTTTTGAGCCAATAATCATCTCCTTGCCACCTCTCACCATCTCTACTATCAACACTCCTTTGATCTCTGCTTTCTTGTCATACTTTGTGGCATTTCTTGTTATTGTCTTAAACGCAGATTTTATCTCAGCATCACTTGTCAGGTTAACCATGACGCCGCCCGCATCAGACTTGTGAATGATCTGCGGGGATGCAATCTTCATCACTACGGGATAGCCAATCTTTTTTGCAATCTCTACAGCTTTTGCCTCTGATGTTGCAAGTGCGCTCTTTGGCAATGGCAGTCCATACGCCTTGAGAATCTTTTGCCCTTCTTCTTCTAACAAGCTGGTTCTCCCTTCACTCCTGACCCTGTCAAATATTTTCTGGGCCTGTGCCCTCTTAACCTTGAACTTTGTAACCTTTCCATCTGGCGCTCGTATCCAGTCTGAGAACTTTGTCATTGCTGCAAGCGTACTGATTGCGCCTTCGGCATAGTTATAGTAAGGTATGTTACCTTTTGCCAAGATCTCCCTGTTTGTAATTCCCTCATCTAGCCCCATCAGGCTTGCAAGCATTGTCTTTTTGTATCTCTTTGAGATTGAGACAATGACTTGTGCTAGCTTGTCATAGTTTAGCGTTCCTGACGGGGTGCACATTGTAATCACAGAGCCGACCTTTGGATGTGCAAGTACATGATCCAAGACATTATGAAACCTGTTAAAGTCAGCATCACCTACAATATCCACAGGATTTCTAGAGCTTCCCCAGGGGGGAATTACCACGTCAATCTTCTTTCTGATGCTTGTAATGTCGGCCATCTTTATATTCATCTTGGAGCACGCATCCGTCGAGATGATTGCAGGACCGCCCGCGTTTGAGACAATCACAAGTCCTCCGCTAGAAGGCAGTGGCTGCTTTGAGAATGCAGTTGCATAGTCAAACAACTCTTCCATCGTATCGACTCTGATTGCACCGGACTGTCTTAGCAGGGCATCATAGATCTCATCTGAACCCATCAGTGCTCCGGTATGTGACATTGCAGCTTTTGCTCCCTCTGGGCTACGTCCAGCTTTTAGGACAAGAACTGGTTTTTTGAGCTTTTTTGTTATTTTTTTACAAACCTTGAGAAATTCTCTGCCATTACCCATGTCCTCAAGGTACATAACAATGACCCTGGTCTGCTCGTGGTTTGCAAGAATCTTCAAGATATCAACTTCACTCATTACTGCCTTGTTTCCAAGACTTACTACTGCTGAGAAACCTATTCCTTGGGCACCGGCATCCTCTACTAGTGCCGCACAGATTGCGCCGCTTTGTGATACGAGTGCAATCTTTCCGGACTTTGGTGTAACCTTGAGAAAAGTGGAATTCATCATTGTCTTTGGATCAAGATTCATGACACCAAGACAGTTTGGTCCTATAACTTGGATATTGTATCTCTTGGCAATGTCTTTGATCTGCTGTTCTCGTATGGCTCCCTCCTCATCGACTTCCTTAAACCCGGCAGTAATGATGATGGCTCCTCTGACTCTTTTTCTTCCGCACTCTTCTAACACCTGTGCGACCAGGGTGTTCTTGATTACAATAACTGCAAGATCAATTGGTTTTGGAACATCTAGGACTGTTTTGTATGCCTTTTTGTAAAAGACCCGGTCACGTGACGGGCTGATGGGATAGACTGTTCCCTTGAAACCGTTCATAATGTTTGATGTAATTGTGGCACCTACACTTCCCCTCTTGTCAGATGCACCAATTACTGCAATGGACTTTGGTGATAATACAACAGATTCTACCATACGAGTCCAAGTCTGAGATTTTGTATAATAAAGTTATTCTCTAGCTTTCAAGCAGCTTGCCTGCCAAATTCTCTTTTCTGGGAACCCACACAATAGACAGGTTGGCAAATTCGGCGATAATCTTCCACGCCTCTCGTGCTAGGTATGATTCGCTCATTATTTATTGTAAATTCGTGATTTAGTTGATTTACGGTGTTTTTGGAATCGCTATAAACGGCGATCTCCTCCATCTATATCTGCATATTTCTTTTAATGCGGGAAGATGATTGCCATATATTCTTGCCCTGATTGCAGATCATCTCTAGAAAGGACTCTTTTTACTAAAGTGATTTTTCTGTCTCATTTACCAAATCTCACAGATACTGAGAATCTAGATATTGGGGGGGGGGGGGGGGGG
>DAXZ01000026.1:21132-21692 GCA_002506665.1 Nitrosopumilus sp. UBA526
ATATGAATAAAATTTTCTTGGCAATCGTTTTTGTTATAGTTATGATGATCACAGTTCAAATGGCACATGCGGCAGCACCTGCTAAAATCACCAACTTTGCTATGACGCCTCTAGACGGATATGATGCTAGACTTACTTGGCATGTACGCGCAGGGGCTGCCTATTACCAGCTATATTCCCAGAATGACATTGGTGGTTTTAGTGCAACAAGTGGCACAAGTTATTTTACTGGCCAGGCTACTTTTGATGGCACTTCTGCTAATGCAGGACCTACAACTTATGTACTGCGTGCTTGTACTAGTAATGATGCTGTTCCTCCAAATGAGTGTTCAGTCTCTAATGAGGTTAGTAATGTAAGACTTGGAAATTTAGCTGATGCGCCAGTGCTTACTGTAACACGTTCAGGCGATTCGGTCGTATTGGAATGGACTATACCTAACAATGAGGGCGTTCATGAGATTACTAAGTTTAGCGCATCATATGCTACTATCGACGGAGTGACTGTAGGGTCTGTACTTACTACTACTGGACAGATTACACGTTGGACTATTGGTAGTTTT
>DAXZ01000026.1:21770-23342 GCA_002506665.1 Nitrosopumilus sp. UBA526
GCAACATCAGTTACTGACACTACAATCACCATGGAATGGGATGCATCTACAGGTGCTGCCAGCTATGTTCTAAAATATCGCACTGGTAATGGCGACTTTACTGACATTCTAGTACCTACTGGTACAAGACATACTATTGATCGTTTGACAGCTGACACAGACTATGAAATCAAGATTGTTGCCAAAAATGCCGACGGCGAGGACGGTGCTGACTCGCCAGTTGAGAATGTGCGTATTTTACCACTGTCACCTCCTGCCAATCTCAGACAAACATCAGTTACTGACACTACAATTGCCATGGAATGGGATGAAACTCCCAATGCTGACAGTTATGTTCTAAAATATCGTACTGGTAATGGCGACTTTACTGACATTCTAGTACCTACTGGTACAACACAACAGACCATTGATGGTTTGACAGCTAAAACAAACTATGAAATTACGATTGCTGCCAAAAACACTCAACGTGAGAGTGCGGATTCAGGTGTGACTGCACAACGTACACTTTTGTCCACACCTATCGGTCTCACCGTAACATCAACTACTGACACTACAATTACCGCGGAATGGGATGCATCTGCAGGTGCTGACCAATATGTTCTAAAATATATCAATCCTGCTGTCGCAGGGGATTTTGGGAACAAAACACTGTCTCTTACAGAAGCCACTCTTACTGGGTTGACACCTGACCAGGTATATGACATCTATGTTGCCGCCAGAGACAATTACCGTCCTGATGATCCTGTTGACAGTGTTGACTCGCCAATTGTGTCAACACGTACACTTTTGTCCGTACCTGTCAATCTCAGAGCACCATCAGTTACTGATACTGCAATCACCATGGAATGGGATGCATCTGCAGGTGCTGCCAGCTACGTTCTAAACTATCGCACTGGCGGTGGCGACTTTGATGAAATCCAAGTAACTACTGGTACAACAGAGCGTATTATTGGTTTGACGCCTGACGCTACATATGAAATCAAGATTGTTGCCAAAAACACTCAACGTGTTAGTGGGGATTCAGATGTGTTTGTACAACGTACACTTTTGTCCGCACCTGGCAATCTCGGATACACATCAGTTACTGACACTACAATTGCCATGGAATGGGATGAAACTCCCAATGCTGACAGTTATGTTCTAAACTATCGCACTGTTGGTAACGAGTTTATTGAAATCCCAGTACCTGCTGGTACAACACAGACCATTGATGGTTTGACAGCTGACACAGACTATGAACTCTTGGTTTTTGCCCAAACCGCCGGCGGTAATACCAGTGTTGCCTCAATAAATGTGACAGTACATACATCTTTACCTCTTGGGCCGCCCACCAAGGTTGTAGCAACTAGTGGTGATACACAGATTAGACTAGTCTGGCGTCCACCTATACAGGATGGCGGTGATGAAATCACTGACTATAAAGTACGGTATAGAACCGGCCCCGGTGAATTTACACTATTTTCTGACGGTGTGAGTACCACGACATCTAGTATAGTTATCAACTTGACAAATGGCCAAGGGTACGAGTTACAAGTTGGTGCCTCAAATGACAATACAGACTTTGTATATTCA
>DAXZ01000026.1:23459-23714 GCA_002506665.1 Nitrosopumilus sp. UBA526
GGTTATCATGTAGAATGTTCTGATGACTCCACTACGGCATTCCGTGACCTTGGTGTCAATGCACGTGAAACTGTTTTTACTGGCCTTAGAAACTATGTCGAGTATGCCTGTAGCGTAGCTGCCACCAATGCACCTCCGGGTCCAGGACTAGGAGATTCTGCTGATACTGCCGTAACTCCGGCTCCCATAATTGTACGTTACAGTTCTATATACTCTAATGACGGCAAGATAAAGATAAACCTCTCACCATACATT
>DAXZ01000026.1:23820-24047 GCA_002506665.1 Nitrosopumilus sp. UBA526
ATATCAGCCTCAGTCTGGCCGTACAATTACTGCATCATACGGATCTTTGACTAATAATCCGCTTCAGGGCACTATTGACCCACTAGAACCATTTCCAGCTACAGCAATTGAAAGTTATCTTCCAGATGATCCTGATGCCGTAAACATACCATCTGCTGTAGAGGCATATGTCTACTCTGATGCCGGCACCATAAAGATACGATTCTCACCACGCATTAATGTATCTG
>DAXZ01000011.1 GCA_002506665.1 Nitrosopumilus sp. UBA526
TGACGAGTCTGCATCGTTTGTAGATGCTAACGACTTTACAGTATCTGACGGTACAAATGACATAGATATAACTGGCATATCACTTTCACAGTACAAGGTTATACTGACACTAGCGACTCCAGTTGATGTTGATAACATTGATGGCATTACCGTATCATACGACCCACAGGGTGGCCGCAGTATTGGCATAGGCGGTGCTGTACTGCCAGACTTTGCAGCAGAACCAGTTGAGAATATTTTGCGTCTCCAAGCATCTAATTAGATAAAACAAACTCTGCCAATACATACATCTCAACAATGGGGTTTGGGCATGTGTGGCAAATCTCTCCATTTCAGTTATTAAAGGGGTTTTTACCATTGTCTGTTATGCCTAGTTATCAGGATCAGACATGGATCAGACTCTGGAGAGAAAATTCTCCTCAGATACGTGAGCGTGTGATCAGATGGCGTAAAGAAAATGCCATTACCCGTATTGACAAGCCTAGTAGGTTGCAGAGAGCTAGGAGGCTAGGATACAAAGCCAAACAGGGAATTATTGTTGTTAGGATGAGGGTTGGTACAGGTGGTATGAGAAAACAGAGACCTACTGGCGGCCGAAGGCCAAAACACCTCGGTGTCACTAGAATCAAGGCCGACGATAACATGAAAACTGTTGCAGACAGACGAGTTCTCCGGCGATATCCAAACATGAAACTTTTAGGTTCTTATTTCGTATACAAAGATGGACAACATTATTGGTTTGAAGTCATCTTGGCAGATCCTGATCACCCTAGAATTGCCCAGGACAAAGAACTCCACCAGAGAATTCCTAGAACCGCATAAATTGAAAACCATCTTTCTAGTGTTTATCGCACTATCTGTCATGATTCCAGTATATGGAGAATCAGTATATGGAGAACCATTATCTGATGCAACCGGATTTGTTTATCGATTAGACATTCAAACAGGCGGTCATCTGTTTGAAGTAGAGACTGTATCGAACTTTGCCATATCTGATTATACATTTGACAAAGATGAGAAGAAATTAACACTCTACATAACTAGTGGACTAGAAAACAATCTAGGTGAAATATTACTGCCTCAGAATCTTTTGGGAGGAGATCTGACCTTTTATCTAAATGATCAAGAATATTTTCCCAAGACAAACATAAACAAAGACATCTCTTTTGTAACACTAGACTTTGAAGGTTCAGGTGATAACAAGCTAGAGATCTTTGGGACTAGCTATCTTTCTGGCCTGATTGAAATAACTCCTGATTTGTCTACACCTGATGATTCTAGTTTAGTATATGTAGCAATACTGATACTCTTGGTTGCCGGCGGTGTGACGGTCTTTATAGTTAGGCAAAGAAAGATTCTTGGGTAGACTTTGTGTAAATGAGTGAGGCAATGTCTTTGTGCCTTCAATTCTAGTCCTCACTGAGCAGCTTTTGAATCATTACATCTAGATGACCTGCCTGTCCAAACGAGACATCTCTGAGAATACCTTTTCTGTCTACTAGTATGGCAGAGGGCGTGCCTCGCAAAGCAAACTTTTCAAAGGTCTCGGCATGATACTCTTTTGATTTCAGGTAGCTCTTGACTTTTTCAATTATCTGATTCTTGTATTCCTCTGGCTGTGAATCAAACCCCGGAATCTGTGGATAGATAAACTGCATAATCTCTTCCTGACTAGGATCATCTGCAGTCTTTGTAAGATTGTCCATTCCTAACGGGAATGGAATCTTGTAAGACAGTGTGTCTCCGTCTTGCAATTGACCTTGTGCCAAAAGTCTCTCTCTCGTATCTCCTATCACTTTGCCGGTTTCTACAAGCATCTTTAGATTATCCAAAGTATTCTTGTCAAAATCCTCAAAAGCCGTAGCAAGACCTAGCACTCGAACTCCCTCATCTTTGTATCTGTTGTAGATGTTGATTGCTTCTGGAATTGCATTCATAAAACATCCAGGACAATTAACCTGAAAGACCTCCAGTAATATGATGCGATCTTCTTCTTGGTCAAAATTTGTCGGAGCTCCCTGAACCCATTCTGATACTCCAAAGTTTGGTGATCTCTGGCCTACTATTGCATTCATATATACAAGATCTTGAATTTTTTACATTAAATACATATCCCAACTCATTTTCTTTGTGTGTAATGTACGAAAATGATTTCGTCAAGACGTGCCAACCTGCAAGATGCAGTAATGGCCCCGGAATGCAGCTTGAGATAATAGTACATCTCTGTAAACTTTTGGCGTAATACAGATTCTCTCCGCTATCTTTCAGGCCTGTTTGTTATTGACTCCTTACCTTCTTGGCATAACTAGGCGCTGGCCCTCTTTTCGCTCATCGTACAGTGTTTTACCTCCCTTTTTGTTCGGTTTGGCTGGAAGATGCATTCATCATATCACAGCAGCTCGGATTACCCCATTCAAGTACAAGGCGTCTAGCGTCATTACTCTGTAGGAGTCAGCCAGCAGTAACTAGGAACCGGGGGTTTACATGTGTTCAATTACTAATAATCTAGTCTTGCATGCGGGCCATCCTCACATTTAAGACACCCGAGAATATACTCTAAAATCATGAATCCCAAAATCATTGTCGGTATTGTAATACTTGTCGTAATCTCTCTGGTGTATGTTACCTCCTTAGCCGGTATATTTGACAATTTTTTGCCTATGAATCTGTAATTTTATATTTATCACTGAGAAAGCTAGGTACGACCTAAACAAGTGCTAGTCTGTTGCATAATTCCAAGTTCTACATAATATTTGGACAAAATTGACGACATTGTACCCACATCATGACTGTAATGCCTCCTAGCATTATTCATATCGTTGGTTTTGGTACGATTTAATGAATTATGCAACAAAGTTACAAGTGCGATTAACTTATTAAGTGTAATATGGTTACTACAATCAAGATGGACAAGTTTGCCGGCTTTGATTTTAATGTAAAAATTGACAAGAAATTACGCGGTAAGTGGGTTGTTATTATTGACGGAAAATTATTTGCATCAAGTTCGAGGGCTGATGGAATTATCAAAAGAGCTCGTGAACAACACCCAGATAAAATCCCATTTGTCTACCAAGTTCCTACACAAACTTCTATGTTGTTGTGATTAAACAATGTCTACAACATTCAAGTATGAATATCTTATTGAATATGAGAAATTTTTTCCTTGTTTGAAAGTTCATGTTGAACATAATAATAATTTAGGTTCTTTTGCTTTGATTGATTCTGGTTCTAGTGATGAAACATATATTCCAAGATCAATCGCTACAAATATTGGGTTAATAAATTCCAATTCCAAAAAAGATGTCAGTGTTAGTGCATCTGGTAAATTTGATGTGTATCGTGTGCAATTAAAAGCACTTCATATTTTAAGAGGTAAAAACCATTTTGATACGTTTAGAGATATAACAGTTAGGTACTTGTTTAGGTCGTGCCTA
>DAXZ01000010.1:0-25309 GCA_002506665.1 Nitrosopumilus sp. UBA526
ATAAAGATACGATTCTCACCACTCCTTCACACCGCCTCAGCATCTATATCTCCTGATGACTTTGTAGTAACTGATAGTTCAGGTGCTAATACAGTAACCAAGGTCTCACTTTCTATACACAAGGCAACACTCACACTAGAAAGACCACTAACTAGCGACAGTGTCGGTTCTGCCCGAATATCATATACTCCTTCTGAATCCTCCAAACTCCAAGAGATTCACATTGACTCTCAACAAGAAGTTGAAGACCTTCTTCCAGGGATTGCAGCTAGTGTACGTGCAGACCTTGTATATTCAGATGACGGCACCATAAAGATACGATTCTCACCTCGAATTGATGCTACATCAACTGCGTCTGTTGAGAATTTTACAGTAACTGACGGTTCAGGCAATCCAATTAATGTATCTAATGTATCACTATCTATATACAAGGCGGTTCTTACACTAGAAAGATCACTAACTAGTGCAGACCTTGGCCCTGATGCACATGTACTAAAGATAATAAATGGAATACCTATCTTGATTCCAGAAACCGACGTTGAATATGTAAAGGTGACATACGATCCTGAACAAGGCGGTTCCATCACTGCAGGCCCTAATGCCATTCTGGGTCCCTTTGAAAAACATGTACAGAACTATTTAGACATCTCCTAGTTTGAGAATCATATATACAGTTACAGGCAATACACAAGATCTCAAGGTGCCTCATACAGATCCACGCCAATCCAGAGTCATCACTTGATCGGACTGCCCAGAGGGACATCTTCACTGACTGTAAGCCAAAACGGCTTGTCATCAACGTCAGCTGCTAATAACATTGCATTTGACTTGGTGCCTGCCATGCTTTTGGGCTCTAGGTTTGCAATGACGACCACAGTTCTGCCAACCATCTCCTCCATGCCATAATACTGCGCACCACCAATGATAACGTCTCGCAAGTCACCTTTGCCCAAATCAATCACACCTTTGATGATTCTACTCTTGCCCTTTATGGCCTCAGCACTAGTGACTTTGGCAACTCTGATATCGAGCTTTGCAAAATCCTCATACGATACAGTCATGACACTGCTTAATTTTTGCCAGTTATGAAGCTAGACAGTTTATTCGTATCAATCCAGGGGACTATCTCCTAATAAAGTAGGTGACTGTGACGGAAGAATGGCAAATGCCATTGGAACTGGAGTTAGTGTTCCGGATTTTAGGCATATTACCCATCACAGTCTATCTATGATACCTAGAATCTAATATATTTAATGCGGTTTGACTTTTCTCAAGAACCATTATGACTATTCGCGTACAAACCGAGATAAACGCTACACCTGACCGTGTCTGGGATGTTATCTCTGACCTTGACAATGAACCAAAATTCTGGCGGGGTACAAAAAGCATCAGAAATATCTCAAAGGATAAAAACACCATCACAAGGGAGATAACGATAGCTTTTAGAGATCAAAAGTGTCTGCAAAGAGTAAATCTATACCCCAAAGAAAGGATAGAGACTGTGTTTACACGTGGTATCATAGATGGGAACAAGACTGTAATGCTCAAAGTCGAGGACGGCAAAACAATACTCTTGACACACTGGGACATACGATTGACTGGCATGATGTCTGTGTTTACAGGTATTATTCGGAGACACATTAGAGACGGGACAGAGCAGGCCATGCAAAGCATCAAAGCAGAGATTGAGGGTTAGCATTGGATACTGTCATGGACATACTTGTATACCTGATGGCGGCAATCATGGCAGGCGTCTGCGGATACTGGATATTTCTCATAAAATCAATGTTGTACTCTTTTAGACTGACACCATACTTGGATAGATTTGAGGACACATCAACAGAGAGCCCCAGGGTATCCATAATACTGCCTGCAAGAAACGAGCAAGAACACATCAGGCAATGTCTTGATTCACTGGTAAAACAAGACTATGCAAACTATGAGATAATTGTAATCGATGACTCGTCAGTTGATGCAACAGGGGAGATAATATCCGAGTATGCCAAAAAACACACAAACATAGTCACAGTCTCTGCAAGACCAAAACCTGATGGATGGATGGGAAAGAACTGGGCATGCATGGAGGGATACTCAGAAGCTACAGGAAAACTCTTGCTATTCACTGATGCAGACACAAGACATGCAGAAAACATAGTATCCTTGGCAGTATCGCACCTAAACTCATTGGGGTTGGATGCGCTATCTGCAATACCACGGATGAAGACACTTGATTTTTGGACCAGGATTACGCTTCCAATAATCTCAACGTTTTTGCACACAAGGTTCTCTGCATTGAAAGTAAATGATCCTGCAAACAAGACCGGTTACTTTTTTGGCAGTTTTTTTATCATAACTAGGGAGACATACCACAAAGTCGGCATGCACAGCGGAGTACGGTACGAGATAATCGAAGACGGTGCTCTAGGAAAGAAGGTAAAAGAGTCTGGATACAAGATGAGGATGGTCAGAGGTGAGCATCTTCTAAGTGCCATATGGGCTCGAGACGGTACCACGCTGTGGAATGCCCTAAAGCGGTTAATGGTACCCATGTACCTTCAAAGTAAGGGTGTGGCTGTGGGGATATTGATTGCCATGGCATTCTTGCTGTCTGTCCCGTTTGTGATGCTTGGGGCATCTATAATAATGCCTGCAGATACAATGTCTGCAAAAATACTGTATGGCATATCTGCTGCCTCATGTGTACTGGTGTATATTGCAGCTGTAATTGAGCTAAGGGCGAGTCTGCAACTATCTGTATTATATGCCATCTTTGCGCCAGTAGGCGGGCTGGTTCTAATATCTGGATTTGCAAGCGGACTGGTACATGCAATGAGGGGAATGCCTGTATCTTGGAGGGGCAGGAGATACTCTTTAAATGACCACTCTCAGAACTCTGTTGGGCTATAGCAACTTTTAGATATAAAACAAAAAACAGCAAAATCCATGGACAAGACAGCAATGTTTGTAGGCGGTGCCGTGGGTGCAACACTGGCACTATTTGTCATTACAGTGCTGTTTATCTCGCCACCAGAATCCATGAAAACAGACATACCTGACAGATACGAGCAAAATGCAGTAGGGCAGACGACATCTTTTGGCAGTCTATCTCTGATTGAGATCTTTGAGAATTCAGAATCAGGTGTAGTCCGAGTCAACGTACAAAGAGATACGGGTGATGAGATATCTGGCGTAATAGGCTCCGGCTTTGTCTTTGATAAAAAAGGTCACATCATTACAAATGAACATGTCATAAAGGATGCAACCAAGGTTATCGTTACATTTCTTGATGGCAGATCATACAATGCAAAGATAATTGGAACAGACGAGTATACAGATATTGCAGTGATACGAGTTAATGTAGACCCAGTATTACTGAGTCCGTTGCCCATAGGGGACTCTGCTAATCTCAAGGTTGGCGAGGGGATAGCAGCTATCGGCAATCCGTTTGGACTGTCAGGTTCCATGACTTCTGGAATTACAAGCCAGCTTGGCCGACTATTGCCCTCGGGCTCGGGATATTCAATTCCAGACGTAATACAGACTGACGCCGCAATCAATCCTGGCAACTCTGGTGGGCCGTTGCTTAACTTGAGAGGAGAGATAGTCGGGATAAACACGGCAATCCAGTCAGCTACAGGAGAGTTTACCGGAGTAGGATTTGCAATACCATCACAAACCCTAGTCAAGATTGTGCCGACACTGATAAAGAACGGCGAGTACAAACACCCTTGGATTGGAATCTCAGGACGAGACATTGATCCTGACCTGGCCAATATCTTGAACCTCGGGGAGGCTGTCGGCTTTTTGATAATTACTGTAATAGAGGACAGTCCTGCATCAAAAGCCGGACTGGCAGGCTCTGATGATACTGTTACAGTTGATGGAATAAACTATCTTGTGGGAGGGGACATAATACTGGCAGTTGATGGAATCGAGGTCAGAAAGATAGATGACATACTCCTTCATCTGCAAAGGGCAAAGTCTGTGGGAGATGAGATGATCATAAAGATTCTAAGGGATGATAAAATCACGGATGTCCACCTAGTACTGCAAGAGAGGCCGGGCGGATAAAACAAGCATAAATACTTGCTTGCAAGAAATTCTTTTGTTGAACAGCCTTGTCCTTGAGAGTCTCAATGGTATATTGGAGGACAAGTCAGTATCCTCTCAAGATATAATGGAGATATACAGCAACGCACTCTGTGACCCGGGTGAGCTGTTCCTGACATCACAAATACTGAGAAAGCGATTCAAGGGTAATTTTGTAACGTTTTCTAAAAAAGCATTTTTTAATATTGCAAATCTATGTCGCGACACGTGCTCTTACTGCACATACAAGTCCGAACCCGGAGACGACAAACTCTCTTTAATGTCAAAGCAGCAGGTATCAGAACTAGTAACACTTGCAAAGCAATACGGATGCATAGAGGCGCTCTTTGTCACAGGTGAGGTGCCAGAACAAAAATACAACAAGGCTCGGGACTGGCTGAGACAAAACGGCTTTGAGAGTACTGCCGAGTATCTGGTTTACTGCTCAGAGATTGCCTTGGAATCGGGTTTATTTCCGCACACAAATGCCGGAAATTTATCATACGATGATATGAAGGAACTGCAAAAGACAAACGTCTCGATGGGTGTGATGCTTGAAAATATTAGTGACAGACTCACAGAGAAAGGAATGCCACACCATATGGCTCCAAGCAAAAGACCACATGCAAGACTAGCTGTCTTGGAGAATGCCGGACGGCTCAAAATCCCAATGACTACGGGAATTTTATTGGGGATTGGAGAGACCGTACACGAAGTCATTGATTCGTTGTTTGCGATAAAAAAGCTACACCAAAAATATGGAAACATTCAGGAGATAATACTGCAAAACTTTCAACCAAAACCTGACACTGCAATGCATGATGTATCTCCTGCAGACGAGAGATACTTTAAGATTATCGTGGCAATATCTCGACTAATAATGCCGCAGATGAACATACAGATTCCGCCAAATTTATCCCCAGAATCATACCAGGACTTTTTGTCTGTAGGAATAAATGACTGGGGAGGAATATCGCCACTAACGCCGGACTTTGTCAATCCAGAGTTTTCATGGCCTGCAATTGATGCAGTAAATGAGCATTCAAAGAACGCCGGCTTTGTACTGCAATGCAGGTTTCCTGTGTATCCGGAATACTTTGGAATGGTAAACCCGGAACTGCAAGACAAGATGGCAGCAATTGCAGATGACAAACTAGTGGGAGAAAAATATTGGAGATGACAAATCTTGACGCACTGCTGTCTAGTGCTGACCCCGTAATATCATCCATTCTCGATGATGCACTCTCTGAAAAAGAGATAACGGCGCAAGACGGACTAGAACTGTTTTGTGCAGATGAGATAGACTTTCATCTAATAGGCCTAGTTGCAGACATACTCCGGCAGAGACGGGTAGGCAATACCATATCATATGTAATAAACAGAAACATCAATTTTACGAATGTCTGCATAAAACAGTGCGGGTTTTGCGCATTCAGCAGGGACTTTAGAGAGGAGCAGGGGTATCTCTTGCCCATACCTGAAATTGTGCGTAGGGCAAAAGAGGCTTGGAATCTTGGTGCAACCGAGGTCTGCATTCAGGCAGGACTCTTGCCTGATATGGATAAAAATCTGTATGAGAATATCTGCCGTGAGATAAAAAAAGAGCTTCCTGATATTCACATTCATGGATTTTCACCCGAAGAGATACTGTATGGTGCAAGATGCTCTGAGGTATCAGTTGAGGAATATCTCCGGCGTCTCTATGAGGCAGGAGTAGATACGTTGCCTGGTACATCTGCTGAGATCCTCGACCAGAAACTGCGAGATAAAATCTCACCTGGCAGAATTAGTGTAAAAGACTGGGAAAATGTCATAAAGTGCGCCCATAACCTGGGAATCCGTACTACATCCACCATGATGTTTGGCCATGTTGAGACACTCAAAGACAGAGCAAAACACATTGCAAGACTGCGAGATATTCAAAAGCAGACTGGTGGATTTACAGAGTTTGTTCCTCTAAACTTTGTACATACCGAGGCCCCAATGTACAAGCACAAGCTACACAGCGGTATGAGGGCAGGCGGTAGCGGCAATGATGTCTTGTTGACTCATGCTGTTGCAAGGATAATGCTAAACAATTGCATAGATAATATCCAAATGTCTTGGGTAAAGGAGGGACAGAGAATGTCTCAACTGTTGCTCATGTGGGGTGCAAATGATTTTGGAGGGACGCTGATAAATGAGAGCATATCGACTTCGGCGGGTTCACAGTACGGGCAGCTGATAAAACCACGAGAGATATGTACGATGGCAAGGCAGATTGGCAGGATACCTGCCCAGAGAGACACGAATTACAAAATCCTAAAGTTTGATTCTGATGATGATATGTTGGATAATGTTGTAGACACGCAGTTTGGCTCATATGCTGAACTGATAAAGATAAAAAAATTTAGTTACAAAAATCTAAGGGCAAACTAGCCCTTAAAGAACATGCAAGAATAAGGTAATATCATACTCTAACCTAACGATATATCATAGCAAAGACTTTGAGCCTAAACTATGTTGTTTCTCGTTATTCCTGTATTGTTAGCAAAATATAAAATCCTCTCATTTCTATGACATACAATGAATCTGCAAGTAGTAGACCTTGGACTTGTTATTCTACAACTCCCTGATTATGAGTTTTCTATGAAAACATTCAAAGATCGACACAAACTTCAAAAAACACTATATCTTTTACAATCCTTTGGAATTTATTTAGGATATGATTTTTCGTGGTATCTTAGAGGTCCATATTGCCCTTCCTTGACAATTAACGCATTTGCATTACAAGATATTTATGATGATATTCCAAAACATGAGAAGGTACGATTTGCGACTTCGACAGCACAAGAGGCATTTGAAAAGTTTCAAGAATTTGTTAAAGGTAAAGACATAGATGATTTAGAAATATTGGCATCATTACGTTATCAAAAACAGCTTGGTAAAAATGATGATAATACTGTTAAAAAAATAGTCAAAGCTAAACAAGACAGATTTACTTTAGAAAAAGTTAATAAAATGTGGAGTGAATTAGAAAAATGGAATCTAGTATGAACAAACTCAAAACATTGGAATTTGCAAGCGATGTTGACTTTGACCTAAAAAACTATGTTGATATGGCCATCCTTCAAACTATCATAGATTCTGAGAAAGAAAATGACGGACCTCTGCGAATTATTGAAAAACCTCTATTCAAAGGAACACAACAAGAAAAAATAATCGACAGACTCATAGTCAACCAATCTGCTATATTGCCATTAATTTATAACACAAAACCTCAGGACTATTAAAAAAAAAATAATTGTTTAGGTCGTGCCTAGCTTTTCATCCCTAACCTAAAAGGTTTAGATCCTATAGTTAAGGAACAAGATAATCGAACAGCTTAGTTCTGCTGATCTGTTTTGTGTTTAATGCGTGGCAAAATCATTTCTGTACGTTACATAGGCATGACCTAACCAAACATGTTTATTAATAGGTTCTACCTAGTTATGGTGTTCCGCTGTGAATGCAGCTAGGGTGACCGCAAGGGAACACCCAAGGAACCGATTTAATATCTTAATGTAACATTTCCTTCATGTGATTTTGTGTCAAATCTCTCTCAGATATGATTTACGTACCAACTATTGTATTTGGGAGAATTATATGACAGAGTCAATTCCCAACAAAAGTTTTTATTAATGTGTAATGTGTAATGTATAATGTCGATGGTATGTGAAAATCCTAAATGTAGAATGTGCTTTAGCAAACTAATACCATATAATCCAGCCGGCAATGTTTGTGCGTCCTGTAATAAGGAATTGCATAATTATCCATTGGATGATTAATCACAGGATTTAGACAAATAATTTTGTATCTGTTTAGGTCATGCCTAGCTTTTCGTACTTAAACGTCATTATACGTTGTATGTTTGCAAACAATAAAAATTATGTATTTGTTTAGGTCATGCCTAGCTTTTCGTCCCTAAACCAAAAGGTTTAGATCCTATAGTTAAGGAACAAGATAATCGAACAGCTTAGTTCTGCTGATCTGTTTTGTGTTTAATGCGTGGCAAAATCATTTCTGTACGTTACATAGGCATGACCTAACCAAGATACTGTAACGTTATCGAGACCTAGTCATACCTGAAATATGGATCTTATTCCGATTGATCACCTCGGAATATGTGGGGTTCTGTAAAGTTATCTTACCCTAGCCTAGACCTGTTAAACTGTGGTAATTCAAACATCACACTTACAAAGGTATTAAAACAAAAATCTGTATGTCCAAGACTACTAATCTCTCAGAAACAGAAATTAAACAAAGGGCTAGGAAATTTTCTCAAAAACATAAATCCGACTCACATGAAGAAGGTGATAAACAGACATTCTATAATGATTTTTTTGAAATATTTGGACGGACTAGACGTACGGTTGCCGTATTTGAAGCACCTGTAAAAACTCCTGATGGTAAGACGATATTCATGGATTTGTTTTGGGAAAAAACATTGCTTGTAGAACACAAATCCCTTGAAAAAGAAGATCTGAATATTACCATGAAAAACCAAGCCCTAAAATATTATGCATATCTAGAATCTGAGAGACAACCTAGATACATACTAGTGTGTGATTTTCAGACTTGGTATTTGTTAGATAAACAAGATAATTCCAAATATTGGTTCCAGCTATCAGAACTTGAAGATAATATTGGTCTTTTTGGGTTTATGACTAACAGACCAAAAACAATAGAGGCTCATCCAGTAAACCAGGAAGCTTCTGAAATGATGGGATGTATCTTTGAACTATTAAAAGCCTCAGAATATGCAGGTGCTGGATATTTTCTAACTAGACTAGCGTTTTGCATGTTTGCTGATTGCACAGGTGTGTTTATTGATAATCGAAAATTCTTGGAGTATCTAAAAGATAACACATCTAATGATGGTTCTGATATGGGAATCCAGTTGGGCTATCTATTCCAATTATTTAATCAACATAGAGACAAACGTTCAAAGATTATCTCCCCTAAGGCAAATGCATTTCCATATATCAATGGCGAACTATTTGCAAAGCAGATTGAGCTACCGGTGTTCAATAAAGAATTGCGTGACTTGGTTTTAAAAGCAGGAGAGTATGACTGGTCAAAGGTATCTCCTGCAATATTTGGGAATATGTTTCAAACTGTTATGAGTAAAGAACAAAGACGTGAGCATGGTGCACACTATACTAGTGAAGACAATATACTCAAAGTAATCAGACCATTATTCCTTGACAAACTTGAAGAAGAATTTGATGAAATTTATGAGGTTACAAATAACACCAGACGAGAAAGATTCATAGAATTTCAAAATAAATTATCAAGTTTGAAATTTCTAGACCCTGCGTGTGGTAGTGGAAATTTCTTAATTCTGGCATATAGGGAAATCCGCAGACTTGAACACAGAGTGATTTATGAGATTTATGTCCATGATAAAGAAAAACCTGATTCTGATGGGTTATCCAAAGTTGATGTAGACCAATTTTATGGTATTGAGATAATGCCATTTTCAGCAAAGATTGCAGAGATTTCTCTTTGGATGATGGATCATATTATGAATTTAGAATTGAGTTCAAAATATGGATTTAGATTTCGTAGAATTCCTATTAAAAATAAGCCAAATATTGTATGTGCTGATGCTTTAGAGTTTGATTGGAACGAATTATTGTCAAATGAAGAATGTTCATATATTTTTGGCAATCCGCCATTTAGTGGAGCAAGACAAATGAATGAAAAGCAAAAAAAACAGACAGTACGCATTACAAAATCTGCGGATTTAGATTATGTTTCTAATTGGTTTGTAAAAGCTGCAGAGTATATACCCACACACACACACACACACACACACACACACACACAATGTCCACAAATTGCGTTTGTTACAACTAATAGTATAACCCAAGGCCAACAAGTGGGGCTATTGTGGCCAAACGTATTAAAAAATAATTTAGAAATTATATTTGCATACAATACATTCCAGTGGCAATCAGAGGCAAAAGGAAAGGCATATGTACATGTAGTAATTATTGGTCTTGCAAAGACTAGTGATAAAAAACAATTATTCAATTACGATAATGATAATCTTATCGAAAAAAATCCAAAATATATATCTCCATATTTGTTTAGTACAGAACAACCACTTTCAATAGTAAAAAAAACATCAAAAGCTATTAACGGACTCCCAAAAATGATAATGGGAACTACTCTTATTGATAATGGAAATTATACATTTACAAATAAAGAAAGAAGCGAATTTTTATCTCTAGAACCAAATGCAAAACCATATCTGAGACCATATGTAAGCGGTGAAGATTTCATAAATGGAATCATCCGTTGGATTCTTGTACTTTATGATATTGAACCAAACCAATTACAAAAATTACCTGAAACACTAAAAAGAATAGAAGCTGTCAAACAATTTAGAAAAAAACGTAAGAGACATAAAACACAAAAAATGGCGAACACGCCAACATTATTTGACACAACAGTAATTCCTGATAGACCATTCTTAGCTATACCAACCACAAGTTCTGAAAAACGTAATTATATTCCAATAGGTTATTTAAAACCCCCAATAATACCCAGTAACGAAACAAGGATTATAAAAAATGCAAGCTTGGGATTATTTGGGATTCTTACTTCAAGAATGCATATGGTATGGCTTAGAATGATTGGAGGTAAATTAAAATCTGATTTAAGATATTCAATAGGAGTAGTGTATAACACATTTCCTGTACCTGATAAAGAACTGGACGTATTAGAACCGTATACACAAAAGATATTAGACGTTCGTAAAAAATATCCCAATTCTACGTTAGTTGATCTGTATGATTCATTAAAAATGCCTGATAAACTTCTAAAAGCACACAAGTCGTTGGACAAAGCAGTTGAGAAATTATATAGGAAAAAACCATTTGAATCCGATACTGAAAGATTAGAATTTCTTTTGGGAAAATATCAAAAAATGATAGATAAAAATCAGACCTGTCTCTGTTGATTTTTAATTCAGTAAAAATTAGAAATATGGCTATGTCATCATAACCCAAAATCATTCCAACAATATTTCTAACAGTTCTTTACTTAATGCTAACCATAGTCTGTTGCATAATTCCAGGTTCTACATAATATTTGGACAAAATTGACGATATTGTACCTACATCATGACTGTAATGCCTCCTAGCATTACTCATATCGTTGGTTTTGGTACGATTTAATGAATTATGCAACAAAGTTCCTAACCAAATATGTTTATTAATCGGTTCTACCTAGTTATGGTGTTCCGCTGTGAATGCAGCTAGGGTGACCGCAAGGGAACACCCAAGGAACCGATTTAATATCTTAATGTAATATTTCTTTCATGTGATTTTGTGTCAAATCTCTCTCAGATATGATTTACGTACCAACTATTGTATTTGGGAGAATTATATGACAGAGTCAATCCCCAACAAAAGTTTTTATTAATGTGTAATGTGTAATGTATAATGTCGATGGTATGTGAAAATCCTAAATGTAGACTGTGCCATAGCAAACTAATACCATATAATCCAGCCGGCAATGTTTGTGCGTCCTGTAATAAGGAATTGCATAATTATCCATTGGATGATTAACCACAGGATTTAGACAAATAATTTTTACTAGTATTTTAAATGATAATTAACTACTTATTCCATTTAATCTCAATTCTAATTATGTCTACTAGTGGCATGGTGTAAGTGGTTTTGGGATCTCTGTATTATTTTAGGACTGCCACAACATGAGCATTTCTCTGCAGTGTGATGGGCTGTCTCAGTTGGTTTGTGGAAACTAGTCTTGCCTTCATGTCCTTTTTTTGTCCGGGCTATGATGAATTCTTGGATCTATGCCCCTTTTTTTGTTTTTTCCAGTAGAGCGAGTCAGATGACGGTGGAGAGTTTGAATTTTCATAGTAGCCCAGTCTCTTCTCTAGTTCTTTATTCTTGTCTGTCAGATCTTCAATCTTGTCGTTTTGTTCTCAAATTATTTTTAACAAAACTGACTTTTTCATGATCTTGGCGAAATGGTACTTGACCTAAATCTTTTGGTTTAGGGGCGAAAAGCTAGGTACGACCTGAACAAATACAAAAAAAGTTAGAGCAAAACTAACCCACGATAAATTATTTTACAATCACTTAGTCATGAGGCCGAACTCTTGGATTCATCAAAGATTCTATTGACCAATGAATTATTCGGGCTTTATGGAAATTACTCTACCTAAATCGTGTATTGTATTCAAAAATACATAACCTCAGAACTGCCGCTTTGCAAGGTTTGATTCAGCACGTCTCAGTCTTGCAGACTCGGAAAGGTCTTCTGTCATATCATACAGGTCATGGAGTTTCATGTCTGGGGTGATCTCATTTTGCTCATCTCTCAAATCTGCCAGTATCTTGGCACTCTCTTCTAAAATCTCAAGACATCTCTCTACTGATTCTGCCCTGCCCTCGTTCATCACACTATACCACATACTGGCAAATTAAATAACTTGCTATTTGGCCTTTTCACGCAGTACCGGCATTACGTGGCTTGCAAACTTGTCAATAGAGCCAAAATAGTTCTTGCCCCAGAATCTAATCACAAAGTGATTCACACCTGCATCCATGAATCTCTCAAACGTCGGAATTATGTCCTCCGGTGTACCCACGGCAGTAGATGAGCGCGCAACTGCATCAGGTATCTTGGTTGCAGCCTCCCTCATCTTTACAATCCAGCTCTGGTCAGACATGGAATATTCTGTAAAGTATTTTACAAAATCAAACCCTTCAATCTCTTTTAGTCCGTGTACCCTTAATACCTCCGGCTTGAACAGACTTACCTTTACTGCCTCTTTCATTCTAGCCCAGGAGGCTTCGGCATCTTCAGAAAAATACACATCAATGTCTAGTGCATACTGAAAATTGTCCTTTTCTTCTTGTGTTCTATTGTTCTTATCCATCGATACTCTTATCTGCCCTGCATGATCCTCAAAGAGCTCAGGGGTGTATCCTATGGGAAGCCATCCGTCACCTAGCCGTCCTGTCAATCCAAGTGTACGTTTGCCACCTGCTGCCATGTATGTTGGTGGACGGGGCTTTCTGATCGGTGAGGCTTGGAGACATGCACCTTCTAGCTGATAATATTTTCCTGTATAGTTTACTGTATTGTCTGGAGTTGACTTGTACAATGTATGAATGGTCTCAATCTGCTCTGCCCACTTTGAGACTGGCTTTTCAAATGGGATGCAAAACTCTTTTAGGTTTTGCGCCTCACCTGCGCCAATCCCGAGTATTGCCCTGCCTTTGGATACTCTGTCAAGTGTAATTGCAGCTAGCGCGATATTTGACGGATGTCTTCTTATCGCATCCGTAACACAGGTGCCTAATTCTACATTATTTGTAACTGCGGCAATTGCAGATAACATTACCCATGGGTCAAGAACAGTGGCGTTCTTCCATTGGGGGACATTTGTGTGATCCATGTAAAATATCGAGTCATACCCTGTCTTGTCAGCAAGCATACAGGCAGTTAGTATCTGGTCTTCGGTATATCCCGCCCTTGCTACATTTAGTCCGTTTTGAATACCAAATTTTATTTCACTCAAGTACACCTCTACGCTGGAGCATTAGAATAAAAAGTTTAGTCAGATCCTATGACCGGTGATTCTAGGAGATTTAGCAAAAAGGCAGAAAATATTTGAATTTTTATAGATTGCCTGACTTTATATCCTCAAGACACTTTATGACGTCTTGTTTTGATATTGGGATTGGGTTTGGATCCAGGTGCCCTCTGTCTGTCATTACCGTATCTGCTGCCTCTGATATGTCCCCCTTTAGTTCTAGCTTGTCAAACCCGAGTTTCTCTGTAATCTCTTTGAATCTATCATAAAAGATTGACTTGTTGTGCTTGTGGGCAACAGTGGTGCAAGAGGATAACGAGTATCCATGAGGTACTCCCTCATTTGAGAACACGTATGATAATGCATGTCCAAGTGTAGTCGAGCAATTGCCAAACCCCATTCCAGATAGCATTGACCCGTATGGATACTGTGCTGGTTTGTCATTTATGATTGCCTTGTACAGTATATCAAACGCCTGCTTGCATAGTGTCCTTGTCAGGTCATTTCCAAGCTTGCTGTCATGCCCTTCTGTAGCTTGGGCACATGCATCACAGACTGAATTTTTTATGACCTGCTCTGGTGTGCCGTCCATAAAGTATGAATCTACTACTGCCATGTCTGCTAGGAATTTATCCTCATGTAGCAGCTTTTTCTTGCCATCAAATTTCAAGACACAGTATGTGGTCATCTCGGCGCCTGTCCCAAACGTTGTTGGAATCAGAATCTTTTCTTTTCCCAACTCGGGTGCGGCATACTTTACCACATCCATAGAACTGCCCCCGCCTAGTCCGATTAGACATGACGGATTCTTGTCCTTGAATTGAGATATGACGGCATTGACATCCTCGATTGCAGGCTCTGGCTTTACCTTGTCATATAACATATAGTCTTTGATTCCCATCTTTGCCAACCACTTGTCTGATAATTCTGGCGGAACTGTTGTGACAACTAGGGCGTTTTTTGGGTACTCTGTGTTACCAAGGGCACCGTCTCCAAAGTTGATAACCTTTGGAATGCGTACTGTGTGCATAAATCAAGGACATTATTGATTATTATTATATCTTGCATTATGTCATATGGCATGATCATAGAAAATTTTGCAAAACTGGCAACAAATACTAGGCGAAATGACTGTCTAAACATACTCGAATCAGGACTAGCTGCCGCTGACCCTGCACGTATAATCCCGAGGTTTGTTACACCAAATCAGATACGAATAGATGATGATATGGTGGACGTATCTGTATATTCTGGTGTTTATCTAGTTGCATTTGGCAAGGCGGCAGACTCGATGGCCAGAGCCTTTAATGCAACAATTCCAGTAAAGAGCGGCATAGTCGTGGTACCAAAGCGTCTACGCGCAAAGATTAGAGGCAAAAAGTTTCAGATACTCAACTCTGCCCATCCAATGCCTGATAAGAGCAGCGTACGGGCTGCCAAAAAAGTCATGAAATTTGTCCAAAACCGGCGAGCAGGCGAGCTCTTGGTATTTCTTGTCTCTGGCGGCGGGTCATCACTGCTTGCACTACCTGACAAGATTACTTTGGAGGATAAATCACACGTGACTGATGTTTTGCTAAAGTCAGGTGTTGCAATACAGGAGATTAACTGTATCAGAAAACATCTCTCACAGATAAAGGGCGGCAAGTTGGTACGTGATATGCAATGTCATGGCATCGGTCTTGTCATGTCTGACGTACAAGGAGACGACCTGTCATCTATTGCATCAGGGCACACACACAAAGATGATACCACACCTGCTGATGCATTAAATATTATTGATAAATATGACATACGCCACAAAATGCCCTTTGAGGTATTGAATCATCTAGAGTCAAAGAGCAAAACCCCCGATGATCCGAGTCCGGGAATTGCAAATCATATCATTGCAAACAATGATACTTGTATATCTGCAATGCAACAAACTGCATGCAGTCTTGGGTATCATACTCGCACGATCAAAATATTTGGCAACATCAAAGATGCAGTACCTGAAATTCTTGCAAATATCTCTGATGACAAAAAGACATGTCTTATCTTTGGTGGGGAGACTGCGGTAAAGGTTTTAGGCAAAGGTACCGGTGGCAGAAATCAAGAGCTGGTCTTGAGGTTGTTAAAAAACACTCAAAAATTAGCAAAGCTTACCATCGCATCAATTGGTACTGACGGGATTGATGGAAATTCAAGATTTGCAGGTGCAATTACTGACAATGTAAAGACAAATACTGATACACTCAAAGAGTTTCTAAGGAACAGTGATTCAGGGAGATTCTTTGAAAAACTTGGATGCAATATCCTCACTGGTCACACAGGTACGAACTTGATGGATATTGGCGTTATTTTAAAATCATAAAAATATCTAAACATTTGTTCATATTTTGTATAGATCTCTTCAAATATAACAACTGTGTATATGCTGTGTATGACTGCAGATATTACTCATCAGGGGGGAATACATTGCTAGAAAGACAGTTCAAACCTGACATGTTATACAACAAGGTGGTACATTTCTATATAGACAAACGAGGTTATGACAAGACAAAGGCAAACAAGATTGCGCAGCTAGTGGTGCAAAGGGAGGCTCAGAGGAGAACCTGCAAATGCAAGCATCTCTTGCACGACCATGTAAGAAACGTATCAACATGTCTTGTTGATAAATGCGAATGCACAAAGTTTGCACGCTAGACTAGTGCCTGCGCATCTATGTCTCTGTCTCTCAAGTCTTGTGCAAACTCGTTTCTGAATCCGTGTACGGTGTATACTTTTTCTGCCCCTGACTGTACCACCATGTCTATCAACTCGTTGTAATCGCAGTGATCACTTAGTGGAATGGAATAGTCTGTCTGGCGTCCAAAGTTGACACTCTTTGAGCGCGCCCATCCACTAAATCCTATGGTTACTGCTCCGTACTTTGATTTCATCTCTTGGATGAATCCGCTCTTGCCTGGCAGTCTTGGCGCTATCATGATCCATGGCTTTTTATCAAGGCATCCTTTGTTTTTAGCTTCGGTATATGATATGCCGTCTCGCAGTGCTACGTTGAATCTTTGATAAAGCTTGTTTATCTCCATTATGGAATCATGCAGGTATAATGGTCCCCAGTGGCCAAACAGATTGGTTATGGTCTGAGCTTTGCCTAGCTTGTGTCCCATCAATATTACAGGAATGCCTTTCTCATAGAGATTTGAAATAATCTCATTTACCTTTTGTATTATGTCGTCTAGCTTGGGAAATATGAATTCTGGCAGGCCAAAGGTGCACTCTGTTATCAGGGTCTTGCATCTTGGTATCTCTGCTTTCTTTAAAAATCCCCGGTCCCGAGTGCAAATATCTCCGGTGTAAAATATATCATCAAATAATAACCCCCTTGAGCCTAGAACATGGCCTGTATCAATCATGGTGAATCCGTCTTGTGATGCGGTATG
The DNA here is from genome assembly GCA_002506665.1 of Nitrosopumilus sp. UBA526. Taxonomy (GTDB): domain Archaea; phylum Thermoproteota; class Nitrososphaeria; order Nitrososphaerales; family Nitrosopumilaceae; genus Nitrosopumilus. Next base: position 17,116 of record DAXZ01000010.1, read on the forward strand.
GTTTAATTCTAGTCCTCGAAGACTAGCTAATTCTCTGGTCTCCGGCGATGCTAGTATTGTAGTGTCGGTCTTTGAGGGAAGGTGGTCTGCGTGGGCATGAGATACAAAGTTTACACCGTCTTTGCACCTCTTTGGGTCTAGATGTATCTGTCTCTTGCCTATCTCGCAATGTATTCCGTTTTTTGTCATCTTGATCTTGTGCAATGATTGACAGGCTTTGTGGATTTGATATAAATTACAGGTTTGACCCAGTGTTGACTAGTTGCTAAATCTAGGAATTCTTATTTCAGGCCGTGGAAGCAACATGGAGGCAATACTAGATGCAATTAAAAAAGACAAGATTCCAATAAACCCAGCACTGATAATATCAGATGTTTCAGACGCCCGTGGTCTACACATTGCAAAGAGACTTGGCGTACCTGCAGAGGTGATTCCAAGTGCTGGTTCTAGGGCAGAGTATGACACTATGATACTAGATGCTTTGAGAAGATATGAGGTAACTCCTCAAAACGGTCTTGTCTGTCTTGCGGGATTTATGAGGATTCTGGGTTCTGAGTTTGTGGCAAAATACAAAAACAAAATACTCAATATTCATCCATCTTTATTGCCTGCATTTCCAGGACTATATTCACAAAAACAAGCTTTGGAGTATGGCGCCAAGGTTTCCGGGTGTTCTGTGCATATTGTAGACTCTGGAGTCGATACAGGTCCTGTAATTATGCAAGCAGCAGTCCCTGTGGACGTAAATGATACTGTCGAGTCACTGTCTGATAAAATTCTAAGCAAAGAACACATTATCTATCCGCAAGCAGTTGAACTTTTTGCAAGAGGAAAAATTAGAATAACAGGACGACGGGTTATTATCAGTTGAATTATTCTGCTAGTACGGTAAACTTTATTCTCTGAGGTTCTGCACTCATAAATGAACGTCCTAATGGATGAACCTTTTCGTGCTCTGCACTCTTGTGCATCCTGACAAAGGTCTCTAGACTCTCATGTTCTACTATGATTCTATAGTTTCCATCAGACGACTTTAGACACCTCCTTGAGATAAATCCTGGAGCTGTATGTAGTACCTTGTTTGATTCAGAGAACCACGCTACAAAGTCTGCTTCTGCACCTTCTTTGAGATGAATGTCGGCCATCATTACAAACATGATTTATCGAGTATGTGATCGGCTATTTAATCTCTTTTTGGGAGTCAGCCTATGTTATCTGTATATGCATCTTTAATAGTATTGCAGAGACAAAGATAACATGCTAAAATTTAGGTATATTTTAGCAACAGTAATCATATTTGCTAGTGTCACTATTCTCATCCCTGACTCTTTTGCACAATCCTATACTGGGGTTTTGACCTTGAACTCAATTCCATCCCAAGTAAATTCAGGGGACGAAATTACTTTTTCAGGCAGGCTTGTTACAACATCTGGCCACACAGTCCCTAATGCTCTAGTCTATATCAAAGATGATGTATTCTGGGGACCAGATACTGTAATCAAGAGAATATTTACAGATGATGACGGATACTTTGTTACCACTTTGAAATCAAAAGTGAGGAGTAGTGGAGACTGGGATTTTTATGCAGTCTTTGAGGGTAACTCGCATGTCAGCAAAGCCCGTAGTAACACATACAATGTAAATGTCTCATCTTATTCGGGTTCATCTAGTTCTATATCTTCTACAACGATTACCCTGGATAGAATTCCCTCTCAAATCTTTGCAGGACAATCCTTCACTTTTACTGGAAGAGTGACTTCTAATGGACAGCCACTGCCAAGTGTTCTTGTAAAGATTATGGAAGATGATCCACTCTCACCTGACCAGAGACTTGGAATTGAAAGGACTAATTCTGATGGACGATTCTCAATTCCATGGCATGTCTCTGCAGGATATTTTGAGACTGACTTTGACATTTATGCAGTCTTTGATGGTGATTCGTCATACAAGCGAGCTAGAAGCTTGAATCAGATAATGAGTGTTTTAAAGTATGCGGGGTCTATTGTTTTGGATCCACTTCCAGCTAGTGCCAGAGTTGGGGAAGCAATCATATTTTCTGGCAGTCTAAATTTTGATCAGGGCAGTGAGCGCGGGGCAATAGTATACATCAAAGATGAGGACCCACTTGATCGTGACGATCTGCTTGCTACGGCATATGTTGACGGTTCTGGGAGATTCTCAGCTAACTGGTTTGTAACAGATGTTGACACAGATTCGGTTGCTGACATTTATGCTGTATTTGAGGGAAATGCTGAATTTTATCGATTGACTACATGTGATAGGGTGGCAACTCTGGGCTTTGGCGGCACCTGCAAGTATACCATTCCTCTAAAAATAACAACTTTATCTGCTCCTAGTCCGGGACCTTCTACGGGCCCTGGGCCTGACTATGAATACATCGAAGTGTATTATTCAATTCCTCTTACTAGGAATCCTCATGTTGTAATCTCCCCATCTCCTGATTCCTATGATGTGGCCAAGCAATACGTTGGTTCTATTAAGAAAGGGATACAGATATGGGAGTATGATCTTGAAAGAAAGTTTGGTGGCACTTGGGATGTGACCTTTGAGGTTACAAGTCCCAGAGATCCATTTTTCAAGAACAAGCCTGACATTGTTGTAAATATTGTAACTCCTGACGAAGACACTAAATGCCTATCTGAATATGCTGGTTGGTCAGAAGTTTGGAAAACTCCACCCGATACGATTCAAACACAGGTGTGTACTAGCAGTGATGATATACATCGCACTGCCGCACATGAATTTATTCATGCAATGGGGTTGGGGCACGCATTTAACAAAAAAGGCGACATGATGTGTAGTTTTGAATATGATAATGGCAAAAAATTCAAAACTTGTCCTGATCTGAATTCCAGAAGCAATAGACCATCTGATCTCAATTTAGAAGCTGTTGAACATCTCTACAACTCTGACGGCTTTAAGAATCCAAACAAATCAGTATTGTACAAATCAAAGTTTGTTGCAGGTGATTCTCAGAGTTCTGGAACGTCTGTTTCAAAATCTAGTCTGGATTCAGACGGTGATGGAATTGATGATCGAATTGATTTTTGTGACTATCAGAAAGAGACATTCAATGGCTATCTTGATTCTGATGGATGTCCTGATACAGAACCAAAAACACAATCAGCATCCGATGACTGCATGAGTGCCAATCATGATTATCCTATCATTGATTTGTTGTTAGAGTCGAGTTATTCCATGTCCTACAATTTACTTCGTGATGGTCAAATAGTGTATTGTTTTTCTACTGATAACGAATATGAAGGATTTATGATATACATTCTTACACCAGAGACTGACGTTGCTGATTTCATAAATTATGGTGATGGCTATTATTATGAGTGTGAAGAGTATGGTATAACTTGGCTTACAAAATCAAACACGTGCAATATTGCATCTGGTTCTACCTTTGTATTATACAATGACGGCCCAAATGCTATCAGGATAAACGGCTGGATAGAATAAAGAGGCCCACCATGGATATATGGCCTTGAAAAATTTTCCATAATGTTAATCCTTGTATTCTTTGACTCTTTTTTTTTGAACCTTGACATACTCTTCAACGATATCATGGCAGTCTCTGCAAATCAGAACAATTTTGAGAACCAATTTGTCATGATGTTTGGTTAGATTAACCTATTCCTTGCAACACGGACACATTCCAAACAACATGAATCCTTGGACATCGATTTTTTTAAACTTTGTGTATTTAATGACTGTAAAATTGCCGGCAAATTCATTGCCTGACTTATCTTTTATAACAAACCAAAATAACAGATAATCAATGGAGCAAAAGAGACCCTGTAAGGGATTATGCAAAAAGTACAGGGTAAAGAAACTTGTAGGCGTTGGACGATATGGGTCTGGCCAATGCAGATGCCAGATATGTGATATTTGGATGGATTATAGAGGATGTCATCTTGAAAGCGGTGTGCCTGCCAGTGTAAATAATTACGGATGGATTTGCAATTGTTGTAATTTCAAAGTAAGAAAAAACCCACGAAATAAAAAATCTAAAGAGAAACTCCGTGAAACCAATTCACAAAAAATCACAACAAAGTAATTCAAACAGTTTCAAAGATAATCACAATATCAGTCTCTAAAAATTAGTGGTGAGAAACACTTGATACAATAAATCAGTTCTTGATAGAATCAATAACTCTATAAATCTTGGTCTCGGGTTCTTGTTATGCAAAACAACTAGAAAAGAACCACTCTGAGGCAAGATGAATGCAACCAAGATTGATGATGAGGTATCATATGAGCAAAGACTCAAATCATTACAAGGGCGGAAAAATCTATCTGGGTTTGTATTATGATATTGCCTCTTATTTTGTTGTTATTTACATGTCTCAATACGTAAAATAATTTTGCCTAAATTTGAAATTGAAAAATAAAGTTCACCTACATTATTTTTAATGATTCTTTATGGAACAACTTTGTTGCATAATTCATTAAATCGTACCAAAACCAACGATATGAATAATGCTAGAGGGCATTACAATCATGATGTGGGTACAATATCGTCAATTTTATCCAAATATTATGTAGAACTTGGAATTATGCAACAAACTTTGATAGAACCATTCTATTATATTTAATAACTGTGTTAACTGATGGAAACATTGGATGTGAGAAATAATTAACAACGACGATTTTTCATATTGTACAGATAAGCAAAGAGAAATTGCCATACAATTATCAATCTTTTATGACAAATTAAAAGAACCATATCTAGGTGCTGTTTATGCATTATATCAAAAAAATTACCCCGACAGATTTGTTCATTTTGCTCAGTCATTACGAGAAGTAATTGATCTATTAATCAAAAAACGTCTTACACACCGCAAAAAACGTTTGAATCCTTCCCAAAGAATATCTGAGCTTAAGTTATCTGTAGGCTCATTATTTGCCTTACAATATCCTCAAGAATGTGAATTTTTAGTTCATGAATATCAAAAACTTAGCGGTATTGCACACCATGAAAATGAATTAGATGAAGAAATAGCCAAACACAAACTTGAAACAGTGGAACAATCACTCAAAAAATTAACTTATCCCCAAACATCCATTATTGAAACTGATGTATCATCGCCCGAACTTCCTCCATCTGAACTTCCTCCTATATCTTCTAATGTTTTTAAAACCAACTCCATTGACGAAGTCATTAAAATTATTAAAACTAGTACACCTAATACGGATGTTTTTTCATATGACGATGACTTGATTCCTGACTTTGAAGTGTATGTTGCAAACAATGTTTTTAAATCCACACAGAAATCCATTGAACTAAAGAATGTGCATCCTAGTTATCAACATAATTTTCTTCATACTGTGACAAAAACAATTGATCAAAAAAATAAAATTAGTTGGGTCGGCATCCTACCTTTGATTACATACCTGATCAAAAGATGTAATGATGACGATAATCATATTTCTTCATTTGCTCCTGTATGTGCAATTTATCCATTATTGGAAAAAGCATTCAAAGAAGACCTTGTTGATTTTTGTTATAAAAATCAATTATGGCCAGTCATCGAACAGTTGGTTGAGATTGGAAACAAAAATCTAGATAATAATGAATATCCAAATGACAATATTATTGACACGTTTACGATCTCACTTAATAGTCTAGATGGTTTATCATTTCACATACTCTATCATTATGCATTATGGTGTGAAAAACATACTGATAAAAAAGGATCTTTTGAATCAAAAGTAAAACGCATTTTTGATAATTATCTTGGAAAAAAAGAAAATCACACAGTTTCACGTCATGCTGTATTTGGTCTGTATTTACGCAGTTTTCATAGATTTAACAAATCTTGGTTCGATCAAATTCTGGATAGTGTCAAAGACAAAAAAATAAAACTTGCATTTTGGAACTCGTACATATGTTGGAATAAACTACATGTTGCGATTTTCCATGATCTACATGAATGGTATGATGAAGCTCTTAATGGGCCGCTCGTAAAGACTCTTAATGGACATTACAAACCTAATCAATCAAATTACATGTATGAATCAACCATTGGCCATATGATTTTAGCATATCTCTATAATCTTGATAATGCTGACGGCTACTTTGAAAAATTTGTAAAAAACCTTCAAAATAATGAATTTGCGGAGAATTGTGCATTTCAGTTAGCACATGTAATGAAAGATAAAACTAAGGACATTGAATTTAACAAAGAAAAACTAGAAAAACTCTGGAAAGACGAATCATTTTTAAAACAAAAAGTGCTTCACCTTTGGTTCAAAAATAGTCCCTTAAACCAAAAAACTACAATCCAACTATATCTTAATTATCTTAAACAGTATCCCGAAAAAATTGATTTAGTTTTTGTATATGTGGGGGAACTACAAAATTATGTATCTGAATATCCCAAATTGGTAATAGACTGTTTGAAAATTCTTGTTGAAAAAACAGAAAATCATTTCATTCCAGATGAGATGAAGAACATACTAAAATTATTGTTAGAATCTAAAGATACCGGCATCAAAAATTCCTGCAATACGATCATTGATGATTTAGCAAAATTAGGCTATAATTGGAAAGACTTGTTGGTTTAAACTTTGTTTCTAAATCACTTACAATGCATCTTCCCTCTATGATCACCTGTACATCTGATTCTCATCTAGTCCACCAAATATTCTATTTTGCTTACATGTGGGCAAAATTGTGTTGGGCACAATTATTTGATCGCAAACCCTAATCATCATTTTTATTATAATACATTGGAATAAAATCATTCAAATGAATTTGAGAAATGATATAGATGCCAAAAATTAAGGAAAACTGTGGCGTTGTGGGCATATATAGCCAGAGTGGGACAAACGTCATTCCTATGGCAATAGATGCCCTGAGGGCACTACAGCACAGGGGACAGGAGGCTTGGGGTCTAGCAGTCCCAAATAAACTGCCACTAAAACGTCTAGGACTAGTGTCTGCATCATCATCAGAATTTAAGAAAATAACCCTAGAGTATGCATCACACGCAGTAATTGGCCATGTAAGATACTCTACCATGGGTCAGAGCACACTAGAGAACGCACAACCACTAAAGGTAAAGGATTTGTGCATTGCACACAACGGAACTATTGCAAACGCACAAGAACTCTCAAATCTTGTAGGTGGCTGCTCATTTACACCACAGAATGCAAGCGATACCCTAGTTGCAGCACAACGTCTTGTGTCACTAATATCAGAAAAAGGCAACATGGGCAAGGCTCTATCTGTTTTAAAAAATGAGATGGTCGGGTCTTATTGCTTTACTTTTATCTCAGATGACACATCAGTGTACGCCGCACGTGATCCAAAAGGGTTTAGACCCATGGTTCTAGGACACAAAGAGTCAGATGATACATATATCATTGCATCCGAGTCTGCTGCAATTTCGGCAGTTGGTGCAGAGCTGCAAAGAAATGTAAAGGCAGGAGAACTGTTAAGATTAAGCAAGAATGGACTGGAAACTGAAATGTTCTCAGATGAAAAAACACGCGCACACTGCTCGTTTGAGTTTACCTACTTTGCGCACCCCTCTAGCAACATGGAGGGTACCAACATCTATGTGGCAAGAAAAAATATCGGGAAATATTTGGCAAAAAAATTCCCAATAAAAGCAGACTTGGTGATACCTGTACCAGACTCTGCAAGACCAGCAGCATTAGGTTATGCCCAGGAGCTAGGAATACCTTTTGATGAGGGACTACTAAAAGACAGGTACAGCAAGAAAGGGCCGCTGCGAAGTTTTATAGAGCCACACCAGTCTGACAGAGTTGAAATTAATAGATGGATAATACCAATACGTGAGATAATCCAAGGCAATCATGTCGTAGTAATTGACGATAGCTTGGTTAGGGGAACAAGTTCCAAGGCGATAATCAAGGCACTAAGACGGGCTGGCGCCAAAAAGATAAGCATGGTAATAACATATCCGCCCATAAAATTTCCCTGCTATGCGGGAATCGACTTTCCATCAAGGGAGGAGCTTGCCACATTCTCAGACAAAGACCTCACAACTGCAGAGATGACAGAGATGGTACGACAAAGCATAGGCGCTGACTTTTTGGGGTACAATGATGCAGAAAATCTGGCAACAGCTATTGGAATTCCTACTGATTCCATGTGCTTTACATGTTCATCAGGCAACTATGACTCACTTGGAATAAC
>DAXZ01000010.1:25416-25795 GCA_002506665.1 Nitrosopumilus sp. UBA526
GGCTGGAAGGGTATGGCAAAATATTACTCTGTAACAGTCAACGGAAAGACAAACAAGAACTGTGCATGGTATTATGCAAATCCAAATGATGCGGCTCTAAAGATAAAGGGAATGGTTGCATTCTGGAACGGCGTCATAGTGACATAATGATATCATCTGAGAATTGGGTGGTTGCTTGGAACCTTTGGCATTATCCTTTGTTTGACTGACATTGGGATTTCTCTAAAACCAATAATTGGTGACTAATAATTAATTTAAAAGGATCTCTTTCCCAATAATCTATCAATTGATCAAAAAGAAAAATGGGTTCATTAATCATTTCTTTTTTGGAGGCGGAGTTGGTCTTGATTCTGTACCTAATGGTGCTTCTCTGCCACCA
>DAXZ01000012.1 GCA_002506665.1 Nitrosopumilus sp. UBA526
AGTATAGCGAGTCATATGATGGTGGAGTGTTTGAATTTTCATAATAGGCCAGTCTTTTCTTTATCTCTTCAACCACGTTTGTCAGTTCTTTGTTCACCTTTGCAAATTCTTCAAGCTTGTTTGCCTGATCTTCAATCTTGTCGTTTTGTTTTAAAATTATTTTTAACAAAATTGACTCTTCCATGATCTTGGCGAAATGGTACTTGGATCTAAATTTTTTGGTTTAGGGACGAAAAGCTAGGCACGACCTAAACAAATACGTTTTTTCTTGTAAGTTATAATGTAGGTCATTCCCAAATGAGCATCTTGATTTTTTAATGCTCTTTTATCAAAAATTTTTTGTAGGCATTGTGAATCCTTACCATATTTGTCAGTACAGTCAAAATTAGGTTTATGGTTACAAGTTAATTTTTGATAATCAAATGCCTTACTATCAACTAGAATTTTAGGAGATTGTCTCGACATAATATTAACAAAGTAAGGGGGGTAATTATTTTTCGGTTTTTGGCTGATTTGCTAGATAGTATTCTTCACATTTTTTTGCATATTCTATTTCCTTTTTGGTAGCCTTTCTTCTCATATATTTTTCAAAATCTCTAGCATCTTCACCTTCGAGAATGATTGGTTCAGTTGGGTGCATCTTATATGGATAAACTATCTAGGGACTTTTAAAGATTTGTAATCTTTGAGGAGCTGTGCTGTACGGAAATTTTGAATGAATGCAAACTAGCAGTGTACTATATGATCTGCTATCGTTCCTGCCTTGTCTATTATTGGCACTAACATACAGGGGGCCTTCTTTTTGCTCATCATACAATGTTTTACTATCAAGCATCCTATAATTTACGTGTGTTTAGAGTTTATTCTGGGATTCATTTAAAAAGAGCTCTACGTGCCTGATGATCTATGGCGGCACGCAAGTCATCTCCAAGGAAGATCCGTCTGCTCAAAAAAACCAGACAGACATCGCCTGTACCTGCATGGATTATTCTCAAAACTAAGAGAGGTGTGAGAACCAATCCAAAGCGCAGAGCTTGGAGATCAACTGATGTGGAGGTAGGATAAATGTCTCAGGAATCTGAACGGGTTTATACAATTAATCTAGGCAAAGTAAAACTCTCACAATCTCAGCACAGATCTGTAAGAGCAATCAATATGATTCGAGAATTTGCTCGACATCACATGAAAGTTGAGACAATCAAGATTGATGAAGACCTAGCGCATGAAGTCTGGGCAAAAGGAGTTCGAAGTCCCCCAAGAAAGGTTCGAGTGATAATGAGTAAAACAGACGAAGGTCACGTTCTTGTTTCAAGTTATGATAAAGATGCCGAAGAAAAGATATCTCCTGAAAAAGAAACTACAAAGATTTCTGATAATGTAGATCCTGTCACAGAAGAACCAGCTACAGAACCACCAAAAGAACCAGCTAAACCACCAAAGGATGATACTATGGAAGAACCAGCTAAACCAACAAAGGAAGATGCTAAACCATCAAAGGATGATACAAAACCAACCAAGGAAGAATTAGCTACTGCAAAAGAACCATCTGCAGAACCAAAAGAAGATACTGCTAAACCTAAAGAACCATCTGCAGAATCAAAAGAAGATACTGCTAAACCTAAAGAATAATTCCTTTTTTCAAAAGTTTATTCTATTTGGTATAAATCCAGTTCGCAATCAATACTGGAATCCGGCATGTCCCAATCAAGGGTGTCTTTTCGTGGAATAATCCCTAGTGGATCATAATTGTCAAACTTTGTCATTCCTTGAACTGATGATAACATTACAACTTTGGAATGTTCTAAAGATGATGTCATGTCAATTTGTGAATTGCTATCATTTAGAATCCCCGATGTAAGGCTTGTAATTGAGTTGATTATTCCTACGGGGATATTACTTGCTCCGACCACATACAACATTGAGCGTTTCACAGAACTAGGTGATGCATTTCCATACAGCATCTTTAGTGAATCTCTAAGCGAGTCCTCCATGTTCTGCCCGCCTTTGCTTGTTGTGAGAACACTAGTTTCATTAGAAATATCAGATATTTTCAGTGATTTTACAACATGCATAATTGCTGAATTTGCAATATCATAACATGCCTTGGAATTCAGATCCGGATTACTGTCAAGCAATGAATCATTATCAAGCACTATGGTGCACTCTGAGTTCTCTCTAACCCTTTTTAGAGCGACTCCAGAGTTGAAAATCCTATCCTTCTCATATTTGAAAGGCATAATGGCAAAAGAGACTAGTCCCTTGCCTGCTTTATCACATATCTCTGATACAACCGGGGCCATGGCAGATCCTGCCTTGCCTGCCAAATTACTCATCAAGACCACTGTGGAATAGTCTGAAATCTTTGCCTCTATCTCGTCTGCTACCTTGCAAGTCGAGCCCCTGATTAACTGAACAGATGGATTAACTATCGAGTCAGTTGAAACATGGATGGATGCATTCTCTGCAAAGTCCTTTTTGTCATTACTGATAACTAGGCAATCAGAATCCAAGGCATCTCTTGCCTGAACTGCCAGTTTTGAGCCTATGCCACCGAGGCCTATGACCAAAATTGGTTCTTTGACCTGAAAACTCATATCTGTATTATCTTGATTTAGATAAAAAACCTTCTTACGTTTTTTTAATCAAATTTTAGATCGAAAAAAATTAGCTTGCGATCTTCCCAATCAGTCTCTTTCCAATGACATCTGTGATCTCAACTGTATGATACTGACCTATGTCTACTTTATCCTTGACGTATATTGCTTTGTAGGCAAAGTTTCTACCTCTGATTCCTTTATCTGCCCTCTCATCAAACAGGACTCGGCCCTTCCATCCGATCCATTTTTTATTGCTCTCACTAGACAATTTACTGATCTGCTCAAAAATTAGCTTGCTTCTTCGTTTAATCTCAGCTGCGTCAATCTGTTCCCATCTAGCAGCATCTGTTCCAGGCCTTGCACTATACTTTGATAAATTTACGATATCTGGCTTTGTCTCATCAAGCAGAGAGACTGTCTTTTGGAACTCGCCCTCAGTCTCTGAGGGAAAGCCCACAATTATATCAGTAGAAATGGTAAAGTCACCGAACCTCTCCCTTGCCTTGCTCACAGTATCTCTAAATGTTCTAGCAGTATGACCACGTTTCATATCGCCTAGTACCTTGTCACTTCCGCTCTGTACTGGAATGTGAAGAAATTTGAAGACCTTGTCATTGCCATAAGAGTCGATCAGGCTATCTTTGATTCTAGGCATATACATGGGATTCATCATTCCAACTCTGATCATAAAATCCCCGGGAATCTCTGTTACTGCATTTACTAGGCACGGTAGGTTCGACCCAATATCAAATCCATAACATCCATTATCTGTAGACGTCAACCAGATTTCTTTGCATCCTTCTTTAACTTCTGACTTGACCTGCCTTACAATGTCTCCCAACCTGTAACTTGACAATTCTCCCTTGGATAATTTTGTCTGACAAAACGTACATTCGCTCATACAACCACTTGCAATCTCTACAATTCCAACTGTCGGGTTTAGTCTGACCTTGGGAAGCCCTACTTTGGACAAATCCGTGTCTTCTAATGCAACCTGCCTTCCTCCTTTCAAGACCGAATCAATAACCTGGAGTGTCTTTCCTAATGAATTGGGTCCTAACATACTAGCATCTTTTGAGAACTTTTCAACAGTATCTCTTTCTGCCTTTGGGAGGCAACCTGCAACAATGAGAGGCCTTGATCTTAATGACTTAATCCTGTGAATCATTTTATTTGCAGTCGAATCTTTGACTGAACATGTAACTACAATGTTTAGATCTGATTTAGATGAATCATCAGTTAACGTATGCCCGCCATTTAGAATCAGCCCAGAGATCATCTCCGAATCTGCAAAGCTTGCAGAACATCCGTATGCTTCTATGAAAATCTTTGCCATGACTTATCCAAATAGAGAATCAATCTCCTTGTTACTCATCAGCTTTTTTGAAACGACAAGCTCCCTGATGGTTTTTCCAGTCTTTAGTGACTCTTTGAAGAGATCTGCTGATCTCTTATATCCTATCTTTGGAGTTAACAATGTAACAATTACTGGACTGTTCTCAATGTCTTGGCGTAGCTTGTTTTTGTTAGCTGTTAGTCCGTCAATCAGATTTGCAGAGAATATTGGCAAAAAGTTTTTGAGCATGTCTGTTGATTCCAGCACACACTTTAGCATTACTGGAAGCATGACATTAAGTTCAAACTGGCCTGCCTGTGCAGCATGGGATACTGACGTATCATTTCCAATTATATTAAAGCAAACCATATTCATGCATTCTGCCAACGATGGGTTTACCTTTCCAGGCATAATTGACGAGCCTGCATGCACTGCAGGAATTCCCAACTCTGCGAGTCCGGCAATCGGTCCTGATGCCATCAATCTAATATCATTTGCAATCCTTCCTATCTCTACGGCCAAGTTTCGTAGGGCACCTGAAAGATTTACCACTGCAAACCTGCTTTGCAGGCCGTACTGCATGTCTCTTTCTGGCCTTAATGGAAACCTTGAGATCTTTGCGAGTTCTGATATTGCAATATTTCTATAGCCCCTTGGCGTATTGGCTCCAGAACCAACTGCGGTTCCTCCCAGCGCTATCTTGTACAACTCTTTTTGCGCATCCGTGATCTCTTTTTTTGCACTAGTGACTGCCGTGACATGTGCTGCAAACTCACTGCCAAGTGAAACAGGTAATGCATCCATCAGGTGTGTTCTCCCAATTTTTTTAAATGATGAAAACTTTTTTGCTTTTTTGGATAACGATTTAATCAGTGTATCAATGGCTAAAACAGTATTTTTTAGATTCATCAGAATTGCAACATGCATTGCAGTGGGATATGTGTCGTTACTTGACTGTGACATGTTGACGTGATCATTTGGATGCAGAAATTTGTATTGTCCCTTTTTTTTGCGCAGTATCTCTAGTGCGACATTTGCAATGACCTCGTTTGTATTCATATTAAACGCAGTACCTGCACCAGAGTTTATCATATCAACTACAAACTGATCCATGTATCTTCCAGACAGAATTTTGTCACATGCCAACACAATAGCTCTTCCTTTCTTTGATTCGATTGCCTTTGTTCTCATGTTTGCAACTGCGGCAGAACGTTTTATCATCACAAATGACCTTGTTAAATTTTCATGACTCTTGTTGCCTGTTACATGGTACTGTTTTATTGCCCTACCTGTAAATGGTCCATAGTACACGTCAGCAGGAATCTTGACTCTTCCAAGTGAATCCTCATCTGCTCTAAACTTCATACTGATTTTCCTATTCTCCTCATTATTGACTCTTTTTCAAATGTTCCTCAAATCATATTATCAGACCAGAGAGGATCTGACGAAATATCAATTATTATGCCCCTAGATTCCAAATTGGCCCTAGCCCAAGTTTTAAGGTATATGAGGCGGCCTATCTAAACGTGATTAATAATGCGAATTATTATATATGAATTACAAATCCCTTGTTTTATGAATAAGCGTGTTAGTATGCTCTTTACAATTACAGCAGTAGCTGTAATGAGCGCAACCTTATTCGGAAGCACGTACACACAAACCCAGATTGCTGGACAATCACTTGATATCGACAAAATGGATATCGACGTAATTGAACAAATCCATCAAATGGGCGGGTTACAGCTTGTAATGCCTCAGGCATTTGCAGAAACTGATTGTGGTATACTTGAGCAAATTGGACGCAATGTAGTCGAGTTTAATCTGACTGGTGAAAGTGTTGAACTTCCAATTATGGGAGGCAAGACATACAATGCCATGACCTTTAGTGGCCAAGTCCCAGGACCAACACTACGAGTTACGCAAGGCGATGTTGTGAAAATGACACTGACTATTCCAGCTGACGAAGCCACTGCACACGGTAATGACATGCACGCATCACAAATATCATCAACAGCGTTCGAGTCAGTTAATCCGGGTGAAACAAGTCAGTACTGTTACATTGCTGAATCTGCGGGTGTCTTCAAATACCACTGTTCTGGTGTCAAACTCATTGGCATGGATCAACATGTACTTTCTGGCATGTACGGAATTGCAATCGTTGATCCTATCAATGGATACAAGAAACTAATGGTAGAGAAAACCTCAGTGAGTGATGGCAATGTCTCTCTAGATAGACAATTCTATGATGCAGATGCACTAGAGTTCCAACTCCAGTACAATCAACTGTACCTAACAGATGAAGGCAACTATGATTCAAGAGCAATGTTCCAACATCACAACACTGCAACAGTTGTTAATGGAATGCAATTTGGTTATGTCCCAAACATGGCTCATAACCTACTTGTCAACGGCGATGTAGACAGGAATATCTTTGTTGCACAGCCATGGAACGGACTTGAATACAAGCAGTACCAATCACAACTCTTGTTTGTTGAAACTGATCAACATGTGAGACTCTTTATCGAAAACCAAGGTAATGAACCAGTATTCTTCCATATTGTTGGAGAAATCTTGGACAGAGTTACCCAGGGCAACAGAGTACAATCTGCTGCAACTGAGACATGGTTACTTGGAGGCTCACAGAACATGATAGTTGACTTGGTCTTTGATGAACCTGGTGCATATGCCGCAGTAAACCATGATTATGCAGCAATTTACACCGGAGCAGCTACAGTCTTTGTAGCAGGTGATCCATTCGGCTTGAACCCAGTTCTAGTCGAAAAGGGAGTTATCCCAGCACCAGTGGCATCTTATGCATACGCTTTAGGCAATCCAAGTGATGCTGTCCCACCAATGGGAGCAAACAGTATTGCCCATCCTGCCCAAAACATTCACGGTTTAATGACTGATGATGTAGCTTCTGAAATGCAAGCAAGTGGCGATTATATCGCACTATGGGAAGTAATTCCGGTAGTGGCAGAAATGCTTACTTCTTGATCTCCACACCTTTTTTATTTTCTTATTGAATTATATTTCAGTTGATCATATTATTTTGTTATGGGATTTGAAGAATCTGTACTGATTTGTGATGAGGTAGACCCCATACTGAACAAAATTCTACTAGATAACGGTCTAAATGTCTCCTACGAACCTGAGATCACTGCCGAACAGATTCTAGCCAAGATCTCCACTTTTAACATCATAATTGTCAGAAGCAGAACCACAATTACAAAAGAGATGATTGAGAAAGCTGATAACTGTAAAATTATTGCCCGTGTGGGTGTCGGGTTGGATAACGTGGATCAAGATGCCGCTAAAACAAAGAACATTCGAGTAATCAATGCAGTAGAGGGCGCAATAAATGCTGTTGCCGAACTAGTCTTGGGTTTGATGCTGTCTCTTGCAAGACAGACTGCAAGGGGGGATAGAGCAATAAGAAACAAACAATGGCTCAAAAAAGAACTAAAGGGAACAGAACTTGCAGGAAAATATCTTGGAATTATAGGCCTAGGCAATATTGGAAAAAGATTGGGAAGACTCGGCCGTGCATTAAACATGAATATTATCGGTTATGATGTTGTTGCAATAGATGCCGAGTTTTCAAAAGATGTAGGTCTGATGAAAGCTGACCTAAATACTCTTTTGCAGAGTTCTGATTATGTATCTATTCATGTCCCACTATTGGACTCGACATACCATCTTCTTGATGCAGAGAAAATCTCTATCATGAAAAATACTGCCAAAGTTATCAATACCTCTAGGGGCGGTGTAGTTGACGAGGATGCTCTCTATGATGCACTCAAAAACGGCACTCTGGGGGGGGCCGCTTTAGATGTGTTTGAAAAGGAACCCGCTATTGGAACAAAACTAGCAGAACTTGAGAATGTAATTCTGACCCCTCACATAGGCGCACAGACTAGGGAGGCACAATCACTGGCTGCCAATGTAATTGCTGAAAAAATTATTCAGATACTTCGTGGCGTAATATGATCTTTGCCTGAGGATTGAAAATAACTAAAAAAGCTTTGACTTTAACGTGATTTATTGCCATCTCTTTGTTTTTAACGTCTATTGAGAGGTCAAAATACTATATGACTATGAGGGAATCACACTCTGAAAGGTCGATGGAATTTCCTAGTGTTAATTCTCTACTAAAAATTTCATTGGGATTAATACTGCTTGTGGCGATCTCATTTGCACTAGTATATGCTCAAACAATAACAGTAAATGTTGAAGAAGACTCTTTTGATATAAAATACAATGTAACTGGAATGACTGTTTCTAGTGTTACAGTCGATGCTGACTTTATCTCTTTGATACTGACAGTAGATGTGACTGATTCTAGTGGAACACTAGACATTACACTTGAGCGTTCACTTCTTGATTCTATCTATGAGGGATCAGATGATGACTTTATTGTGGTAGTTGAAGCCGAGGAACCGGGTTTTTCAGAAACTATGACATCTGCCCAAAGCAGAACCTTGAGTATTAGTGTACCTGCAGGTGCTGAGGAGATAGAGATTATTGGTACTGTACTTGGTAATACTGCATCTATTGAAGATGATGAGGATGCAAAAGCCAAGGCGGCACAAGAGGCAGCTAAAGCTGCTGAGGACAAAGCTGCCGACGAGGCAGCTAAAGCAGCAGCAGAGGCCAAAGCTGCCAACGATGCAGCTAAAGCTGCAGAAGCCAAAGCTGCTGAGGACAAAGCCGCCAAGGAGGCGGCAGCTAAAGCCCAAGCTGCCAAAGACGCAGCATCTACATGTGCACCTGGCACAATTCTTAAAGATGGGATATGCATTCTTGACTCTACATCACAACAATCCAGCTTTTCTATCAAAGCACTAGGCAAAGAAACACTAATGGGTGTCATTGTAGCATTTGTAGTTGCCGGAACTATTGGAATTATTCTGGGATTAATCTCCAAAGCTAGCAAGAGTCACTAGCAAGACAAATTCTCTGATCTCATTACTTTGTCAAAATCAAATCCTGATATCTGGGTTGTAGATGAATATGGAATTATCCCCAAAATTGGTATATCTGCACGCACAACAACAATGAGTTTGTTGGGGTCAAGCCTGATATCTCCACCATCAAACTCAAAATCCAATGTCATAAAGACATGCTGTGCAGAGACTAGTTCCTGTGATGAAAATACCCCCTTTTGCACTGATGATGAAAGTGGATTTATAGTTGCTGGGTTTACTGAAAATGATCCCATGTGCTTTGCATCATAATACGTTGAGAATTGGAATCCCTCAAAACTTTGCCAAAACGGCATTGGGTTACAAAACTCTACCTCTCCATGATTAGACATTGTAAAAAAAGAGAACTGACCCGGACCATGCCATCTGTATTCTAGCTGCGGTATTCCAAATATGCTCAATCCTGAATTGGCAAACGGAATAATGATCACTATTATTGCAATGACAGTTATGACCGTGTGCTTGTTCATATCCCTTTGGGAATACCTATGATGTTTCTCTCTAGCAGGTTGTTTATTGCATTAGAAAAAACTTTGTCTGATATCATATCTTTCATCCACCAATGGCCTATAGTTTTTACCCATTCTGGAATCCTTACGTCATGTATGTTGCCCTCGTTAATCTCAAAGGGAACATTCACTAGTCTGCTATCTACATATCTCTGAAATGCATCCAAAAGAAACCCGTCTGATATGTCTCCTGTGAGCCAATTGGACATTATAGGTTTAATTAGTTCTGGAATACAAATCGAGTCTGATTCAATTAATTCAAATTCTGCCCCGGTGTTTGCAGTTGAGTATTGAACATTTATGAAATATTTCCCTAGTGGGAATATCTCTGCCTCAAATGGAAATGGTGACGGGACTGGATTCTCTAACTCTGTTATTGGTATTGGTATTGCACTGCTGTCTCTTCCTGACTCGTCACTTATGTGAACTATTGCAGACTCGCCGGTAATTTCTGACACCTTGATTATGTAGAATAACTTTTCACAATAACTGTATGCAGTCTTGTCCATAATTATAGAAACTTCCGGGTCTGCCTGAACTTGTGGCAAAAACCCCACCGTTCCAATTACAAAAATTATTGACAATGCTAATACTCTCATCCCCTCTTTGCATCATTGGAGCTCTATAAAACTCTCAGAGCACTAGAACCCTAGGAGCCCCATCTCTAGAGTTTACAAAGATACATGAAATACTTGGATTTTGAAGATGTGTAACTAAATTATGACCCAAT
>DAXZ01000039.1:0-317 GCA_002506665.1 Nitrosopumilus sp. UBA526
ATAGTTGTATGGGTATGAATTATCAAATAACGAGGCACATTTTTCATCTGGCGTATATATTTCTGCCCTATATATCGACATATCATAAAGATCTGGCTCTTTTAATATAACCCTGGTCTGTTCACGTGGCTTTTCTGATATTATGATATTTTCTGATATTACACTATTGGTATCATTTGCAGGCTCGGGCATAAAATAAAATCCCACGATTGTAATTATTACTCCTGCCGCTATGAGAACACTATATTTTACACTAGGTGCAATTTCTATATTCAACTTAAATTCTCATCTGCCATCTGAGAATATGTCACACCTAC
>DAXZ01000039.1:504-1169 GCA_002506665.1 Nitrosopumilus sp. UBA526
TGTCCTGACTGCAACATGATCCTAGACGCCGAGGTCTTTGAGCGGGACAACCAGGTATTCATGTCAAAGACGTGTCCTACACATGGAGAATGCGAAGAGCTGTACTTTGGATCTTTTGCAATGTACAAAAAGTTTAGTACCTACTGGATGGACGGCAAGGGTGCCCACTCTCCAAATGTAATGATTGACAAGTGTTCATGTCCGAACAACTGTGGTCTGTGTTCAAACCACCTATCACACAGCGGACTAGCAAACATGATAGTAACTAACAGATGTGATTTGACGTGTTGGTACTGTTTCTTTTATGTAAAAAAAGGCCTAGAGGGCGCCTACATGTATGAACCTGACCACACCCAAGTCAGAGCCATGATGAAGACACTGCGTGCTGAGAGGCCAATTCCCGGAAACTCGATGCAGATCACCGGCGGTGAGCCAATGCTTAGAGAAGACATTGCAGACGTAATTAAAATAATGAAGGAAGAAGGCGTTGACCATATCCAGATGAATACAAACGGCATTAGACATGCAATGGATCCCGAAGCTGCTAGAGAGGTAAGACTTGCCGGATGTAACAACTTGTATCTATCTTTTGATGGCGTAACTGCAAGAACAAACCCAAAGAACCACTGGGAGATTCCATATGCACTTGATAGTTGCAGAAAGAC
>DAXZ01000039.1:1268-1575 GCA_002506665.1 Nitrosopumilus sp. UBA526
GAATTGAGGAGCAGACAAACGGCGAGGTCACAGTTGATGACTGGTTTCCTGTTCCTAGCTGCATGCCGTTAACAAACGTAATTGAGGCTTTTTCAAGCAAGCCAAAGTATGAGCTGTCGATTCACTTTGCCTGTGGTGCAGGAACATACATCTTTGAGGACGCAGATACGAAAAAGTTTGTTCCACTAACAAAGTTTTGTGATATTCAGGGAATGCTCGAACTCTTTGAGGACAAAGCCGAAGAGATTCGCTCAGGCAAGAACAAGTACTTTACAATGCTTGAGGTAGTCAGAAAGCTAAAGGGATT
>DAXZ01000039.1:1616-1970 GCA_002506665.1 Nitrosopumilus sp. UBA526
CTGTTCCTTGGCATGATGCACTTTCAGGACAAGTATAACGAGGATCTTGAAAGACTGCAGAGGTGTGATATTCACTATGTGACGCCAGACTTGAGGATAATTCCATTTTGTGCGTTTAATGTTATTCCAGAATGGTATAGGGACAGAATTCAAAAGAAATACTCTATCACCGTCGAGGAATGGGAAGAGAGGGAAGGAGTAAAGCTCGAAGACGGCTTGTACCGGGGTCTTATGAGACGTGGTGCAGGAGATGAGCTTGCAGCTGGCTGTGCAAAGAGCCAAATGTTCCATGATGCGGCACAAGCTACAATGTAACTATTATTTTTACAGTCTAGTTGTTTTTCCAGAAATGAT
>DAXZ01000039.1:2039-3175 GCA_002506665.1 Nitrosopumilus sp. UBA526
AACAGTCCTTTAATCTGAAACCTTAAAAGGTCTGTAAATTATTTTGATTTGTGAAAATCCTTATCGGTTCTCCCACGTCTACAGGAATAGGGGGAATAGCTCGGCATGTCCAGGGACTAGATGGTTTTTTACGCACTCGGGGACATGCAGTAGAGATAATCTCGGCTGCCAATACATTTACAATTCCAATCCCAAAACTACGGAATCCGAGTTTTATGTTATCGGCATATCTCAAGTGTGCGTTTAAGAAAAATTTTGATATTGTTAATGCCCAAGGCCCTCCGGCGGCATTTGCAATGAAAAATGCGACTGGAAAAAAAGTCTTGTCATTACACGGAATTCATCACAGGCAGGTCAAGCTATTACATGGAAGTCTGGCAGGGTTTATGGCCAAAAGATACGAAAAGTTTGCCCTAGACTGGGCAGATGTTATCACCGTACCCTCAAGGGAGATCGCTGATTACTGTAGGGGTATGGGGTATGATGTGCGGCTTGTCCCTCTTGGCATTGATGCTGAAAAACTGCCTCACACACCAGACAGGCGATATGAAAAACAGATAATCTATGCTGCAAGACTATCAAAAGAGAAGGGAATTCTTGATGTCCTGGAATTATCCAAAAGACTGCCTGATGACATACACCTGTTGATTCTCGGTGACGGTCCTGAGCAGAACAGAGTAAAAATGGCATCTTCTCAGAGAGTTCATTATCTGGGTTCAAAGTCACGAGACGAGACTGTCTCTTTAATTCGCGGTTCTGATATTTTACTGCAGCCGTCCCTGATGGAGGGCGGCATAAGCTATACACTTTTGGAATCACTGGCTTGCAAAACCCCTCTGGTTTGCACAAGTGCTGGCGGCGGACAAGAATTCTTTGATCATTTAGAGAACTGTTATCTTGTAAAATCCGGCGATATAGACGACATGCTTGACGGAATCACAAGATTATTTGAAGACCCTGAACTGTATGCAAAGTTATCAAAGTCGGGGTATAATTCCATACAAAAATTCTCTTGGAACAATATAGGCTCAGAATATCTAAAAATATACCGGGAACTACTCAAATAATCCCCAAGCTGCATGATCGTATTTTTACAAAATCCTGCTGGTACAGGCATGGGGGGGGGGGGGGGGAAA
>DAXZ01000070.1:0-301 GCA_002506665.1 Nitrosopumilus sp. UBA526
CCTGCCAGTCTTTTAAAATCATTCTTTGGGTATGTGTGGTATGGTTTTGTCTTTAATGTTGTACCATCAAAGCGATCATAGTATCCCCTAGTAGATATTCGCAGTACGGGTCTCATACTTGAGGGGGGCCTAGGAGGTTTTTGTATCTTTTAATGTCAGACTCGTCAACTTTTTCAAACAGGGGGGACGGACTGCCTAGCGTGTGGCCAGATTCAATTCCAAGACAAGACATCTCATCCCATGATGACTCGGAGACCTTGCCATCAAGCCCTAGCTGTTGCCATATGCTTTCTGCGGATTC
>DAXZ01000070.1:430-3244 GCA_002506665.1 Nitrosopumilus sp. UBA526
CCCTCTATCTTTTCTTTGGCAGCTGTATCTTGCTTGTCAAATGAACCGCAGCTTGGAACCACGCCATCAAACGCCTTTTTTGTAAATCCAAGTGCACGATTGACAAAGTTTCCCAAGTTTCCAATCAGCTCAGAGTTTATTCTTGTGGCAAAGTCACCCCAATCAAAGTTTAAGTCGTCTTGGGAGTATGGATTGATAGAGACAAGATAAAATCGCAGATAGTCTGCACGATAGTATTCCAGAAACTCTCGCAGTCCGATATACCAACTCCTACTCTTTGAGATCTTTTTGGTCTGCAATGTCAAATGCCCCCTAGTAGGAATATAGTCAGGCAGCTTGTATTCTAAACCAATCCCCATCCTCATTGCAGGCAAAAAGAGATAGTGGTGATATACAATGTCCTTTCCAATAAAGTGATAAATGTCAGCACTGTTCCAAAACTCTTTGCCGTCTATTCCCTTATCATTCAGGAACTTTAGTGCCGTAGAGATGTATGCTAGATGATTATCAAACCAGCCATAAAAGACCTTGCCGTCTGCGCCATCAAGCGGTACTGGAACACCCCACGAAATGTCTCGAGTTATATCCCAGTCAGTCAGTCCGGATTTAATCCAGTTTTGGACATATTTTTTTACGTCCTTTTGTAGATGCGAGTTTTCATCCAGCCATCGAGATAACGAGTCAGCAAAGTTTCTGAGTCTGAAAAAATAGTGCTTTGTCTTTTCTTTGGTGGGTGGAGCACCACACAGCGAGCACCGGGGGTCAGTTATCTCATCAGGCACCATGCCGCAGGCCTCACACAGATCAGAGTATTGGTCCTGAGCCTTGCAGTAGGGACAGATGCCTTTGACATATCTGTCAGGCAGGAATTTCTTGTCATTTTTACAGTAAAACTGTATGATCTCTTTTTCATAAATATGTCCAGAGTCATCGAGTTTTTGAAACACATCTTGTACAAATGTAATGTTTTCAGCAGAGCTTGTCTTGTAAAAGTAATCAAAGGATATGCCAAAAGATACAAAGTCATCATAGTCTCGCTTGTTCCAGTGTGCAACGTATTCAGCAGGAGTCTTGTTCTCTTTTTCAGACTGTATTAAAATTGGTGTTCCAAAATCATCTGATGCACAGACATAGTAGGCCTCTACCCCGCACATCCTTAGAAATCTCACAGTCACATCTGCAGGAAGATAAGTTGATGCCAGGTGTCCCAAATGAATCTCGCCGTTTGCATATGGCAGTGCACTTGTAATTATAGCCTTTTTGTTCATCAGCAGACCAACGGTACTTGGGGTTAAGAAGTTTACCAGTTCTTGGCATAACTTGTTTGCTTTAGAGTAAGCTTGTCAATTTTAACACCCATCGCCTTTAGTGCATCGACGGCAATCTGTTGATCAATTTCTTTGGGTACGCCAATGACCTTGTTTTCCATTTTTTTGTGGTTTTTGAGAATGTACAGAATTGAGAGAATCTGGTTTGAGAAGGACTGTGCCATGACCTCGGGCGGATGGCCTTCTGCTGCAACAAGGTTTGCAAGACGGCCTTGTCCTATAAGATACACTTTTTTCCTATTGCTTAGTGTGCACTCGTCAAGGTTTGGTCTTACCTGCCTTACAGACTTTGAGGAATGGAGTAAAAATTGGCTGTCAATCTCAACGTCAAAGTGCCCCACATTTCCCATAATTGCGCCCTCCTTCATCTGCAAGATGTGCTCTTTGCGGATGACGCCAGTCATCCCGGTACAGGTGATAAACATGTCTCCGATTTTAGCAGCTTTGGCCATCGTCATCACCTCAAATCCATCCATGTGTGCTTCAAGTGCCTTGACTGGGTCTACTTCAGTTACTATGACCTTGGATCCCATTCCACTACATCTTGATGCAACGCCATGTCCCACCCAACCATACCCGGCAACAACGACACGCTTTGATGCCATGAGAAGATTCATTGCGCGAAGATAGCCGTCAATTGTGCTCTGGCCTGTCCCGTATCGATTATCAAACATTTGTTTGGTGTATGCCTCATTTACCAGAATTACAGGATAGCGCAGTTTTGATTGGCGCTCTACTGCCCGAATTCTTGTAACACCCGCAGTAGTCTCTTCTGTAGCGCCTAGAATCTTTAGATCTTTGAATCGTTTGTCAAAATGGGCCTTGATATTCATATCTGCACCATCGTCTGTCAAGATGGCAGGCTTGTGTTTTAGCACCTGGTCAATACACCAGTCATACTCTTTAGTTGTTTGATTATTCCACGAATATACATGGATTCCCTGTGATGCCAGAAATGCAGCAACATCGTCTTGTGTGGTCAGGGGATTTCCACCGCAACACGCAACAGTGGCGCCTAGTTCCTTGGCACCCATCAGTAAAACAGAGGTCTCTTTGGTAATGTGCAGACAAAACCCCAGTGTAACGCCCTTTAGGGGCTTTGCCTTTTGATATCGATTAATGGTATTGTCAAGAATTTGCATGTGGGATTTAGCCCACCCATAAGCTAGTCTTCCTTCTCTTATCAGTTTTGCACTGCTCTTTACCCTACTCAACAGTCTCAAGTCATGTTTGATCCTATAAAATTCTATCATGTGTATCAGATATGCGAATGTAAATAAATGACATGCATGTGAGAATAATTATTGGCTTGGAAGAAGATTGCAGCTAAGGGAGCAGTTGCCTCAGGAAAAGGCAAGGCATTCAAGGTGGATGATAAACAGATTGCAATATTTAATCAGGACGGGTATCATGCAATGGATGACCTGTGCGTTCATCAGGACGGATCAATTGCGGCAGGAAAGATAGAAGGAGATATTGTGGAATG
>DAXZ01000070.1:3315-6378 GCA_002506665.1 Nitrosopumilus sp. UBA526
AACAGTGTTTTTTACCTTACAATCAATACTGGTATCTTTGATGTATGTATGACATAGTTTGACGTGCTTCCAAAGAACATCTCTTTTGTAGAACTCCGGCCCCTAGAGCCAATAACTATCATGTCAAAGTTGCCCCTGCCGTGTGCAAACTTTATAATGTTATATCCAATCTCACCTTTGACTATCTTTTTATGAAATACAATGTTTCTTTTGGTAGCTAGTACCTTTGCAGATTCTAGGAATTTGTTTACAGCAGCTGTCATAGATTTATCAACCGTGCCTAGTCCACTAAATTCCGAGTGTGGCGGGGTATGAATCGAGTATACGCCAGTTATCGAAGCACCGCAGTTCTTGGCTAGAGTGAGGGCCATCTCTAGTCCCCGAATCGAGTTTTTAGAACCGTCCAGAGGAACTAGGATCTTTGAGATCTTTTTTGTCACAAAATTCAGTTATTTTATACATTAAAAAATGTGTTTGTTATTCTCAAATCCCAATGATGATCGCTTGATTAATCAAAACTTATCTAGTCAGTACAGTTGTTGCTAAAACAATGAAAGAAAAGTTCGTTACAATTGACGGACACAAGATCCGATATTTGGAATCAGGCAGTTCTGATGACACACTTGTATTAATTCATGGACTAGGGGCATCGGCTGAAAGGTGGGATCCGGTAATACGCGCCTTTGCAGACTGTTTCCGGGTTGTTGTTCCAGACCTGATTGGATTTGGATACAGTGACAAACCTACTGCAGATTATACCCCTGAATTTTTTTTAGAGTTTCTTGACAAATTTTTCATATCCTCTGATATCAATAATCCAGACATAGTTGGCTCATCCCTAGGTGGACAGATTGCGGCTCAATACGCATCTAGGCACTCGGAGAATGTCAGGAAACTCGTCCTGGTATCCCCTTCAGGAACCATGAAAAAGTCCACACCCGCGCTTGATGCCTACATCACAGCTGCCTTATACCCCAACGAGTCAAGTGCACGAAACGCCTTTGAGATGATGGACGGAACAGGAAGAGTCATTGAGGAGAAGATTATTGAGGGATTCATAAAACGGATGCAGCTGCCAAATGCAAAACTTGCATTCATGTCAACCTTGTTGGGACTAAAAAACTCGGATCCCATCACATCTAGACTCAAAGCCATATCTGCACCCACACTCATCATTTGGGGCGTAGGTGACCCAGTCATACCAATAAGATATGCTGATGGTTTTGTCTCTGCTATCAAGGACTGTAAATTCTTGAGATTGGGCAGATGTGGTCATACGCCGTACGTTCAGGATCCCCACATCTTTACTTCCAAGGTTTTAGAGTTTTTGAACCGGGTTTAGGTTCTGTTGCGTTCATGAGTGGTAATTCTCCTTGTTGCGTGTCTAGGGGGGTGGTTATCTGAAACGTGGTTTATCTAAATCACCTGTTTTTTGATGTAAACGCCGACAACTATCTATCGACAATAACCCCACAGGTAGCGGGAAAAATGGCACGCTGATGAAGTTTGGTTAAAGATCAAGGGCGATAGGAAATATTTGTTTGCCATGATGGATAACGATACTAGATTTTGGATAGCACGGAAAGTTGCAGATAGTAAATTCAAGCATAATGCTCAATCTCTACTAAAGATAAGTAAAGATACAGCTAAGAAAGTTCCATCTATTTTTGTTACTGACTGACTGCCAGCTTACAATGACGCCTTCAAAAAAAAAAGAGTTTGCACCAAAGAATTTCCTACACAAACCATCCAAACACATTAAAGAGATTCACTTCAAAAATCAGAGAAGCGGCAACAATATCCAAGAATGCCTTAACGGTGAGTTTAGGGATAGAGAGAGAGAAAGTCTTTAGAGGTCTCAAAAAAGTTGATTCATCTGCACTTACAGGGATCAAGCTATATCACAATTACACAAGACCGCACATGAGTTTAGATGGTGATACTCTAGCTTCAAGAGCTAGAATTGACATAAAGGGGGATAAGTGGATGACAATTATTGAGAATGCTAGTAAAAACTAATTTACTCTAATCTCTTTACAATAATTCTAAGAGTGGGAAGAAACAAGACAGTTAAATCTTCACATGTAGATTTTATTTTAAATTTCATCTTTATTTTTTGATAATTAATTTCATTTTTTTTCAAGAAATTGTCGGATCTTTACAGCTTGTTTTAACTGAGTATCTATTTCATCTTTAACTAATTTCTCTCGTGAAAAATATTATATTTTAAAATTTCTAGAAAAAGAGAGGATATTGATGTCATATCCTTTGACTATATCTTGGATCGTCATGAAGAGCTTTTATGCCTGTCTCTGCATCTGGATATGAACATTCAATTTCTATTTTATCTCCATCATCAAAATAGATGTCTTCGATTTCAGTTTTAATGCCCATGTTTTTCACACATTTTTATTGTTAATATAAGTTGAGAATACGTTTTATTGTTATATACAACAACTCAAAATCAAAGATGTTAACCTCACTATTCATTATCCTCATCTTTCAACCAACCGACACCAACACTAATCAAAACAACCAAAGACACGACAGAACCATGAAATAAAAAAAATTATGCCCCTCGACACGCAAGGAGAATTACCACTCCTGAACGCAACAAACTACGGGTTTAGATTCGTTTAAATACCAATGATTCCAACTATTACCTATGAATGGTAATCAAAACCCATATGACCCTTCTGAGATGTTCAAGTCTTGGATTCAAAAGAGTGGACGTGCCCAAGCGGAATTTATGAAAAATTTTGGCGTACTAATGACAGGCCAGGAATTCAATCCGCTAGAGACGCTAAACCAAGTCTCAACGAGCGCTCGACGGACACAGTCTACTGTGATGGATAACATATCGTCCATGCAAAGCAAAGGCATGGATGCCATGTTTAGCATCGGGCAGATGCTTCCGTCATTTATGAATTGGGGAGCTTACAAGACTACGATTAGTAGCAATGGAAGAATCTCCATTCCAGAAGCCGAACGCAATGCACTGGGGTTAGGGAACGGTGATCTAGTTCAGGTCATTATCATGCCAATTGCCAAAAAACCAAAAAA
>DAXZ01000070.1:6440-7475 GCA_002506665.1 Nitrosopumilus sp. UBA526
GTCTTTGACGGCATCAAACAATCAGTACCACAATACCATCAGTCAATTACCAATGTACAACAGGAATATCTGCAGGCATATGAAAATATTGTAGATTCAACTATCACACTACAAAGTGAATATGTTAAAAAAGCAGGTCTTGCAACAAATATTCCCGAAGCCGCACTAGGAGTGATTCAAGATACTACTGAAGAGATTGTAAAGGCAGTAGCCATACAAAATCAAGTGGTACTTGCAACCATAGATGCAACACAGCAAAATATCAAGACATTCAATGATAACGCAAAGTCATTTGCTGACCTAAACAGAAACATTCTACAGTCCTGGATTGCAGCATTTGCTACAAAGACAAACTAACAATTTTTTTAAAAAAACCCACTTTTTTTTATTTTAGAAATTATACCATACAGGGGGGTACCTGTCTGGTTGCATCGCCTAGAATCATTTATCCTGACAACTGGAATAATGGAGTATCTCATCTGTATTTGTGAGCAGGGTCTCTGTGATTTAGGCAGAATCTGGAAACAGACAATATTTTAATACAGAGCAAATATAGCCAAAGGTGTATTGACAGAATTCAAGGTACAGGGCTCTGGAGGCTATGTTATGGCGGAATTGACAGAAGAGCAGGCAAAGAAGGCAGATTTGGGGGTAGGGAAATTATTTTTAGCGCCCATTGGAAAGCTTGAATCAGAAAAAATGTCCATGCATTATTGTAATGCCTGCAAGACTGAATTCAAAGGCCCGCCAGTGATCAGGCTGGAGGAGAGTCCCAACGAAAAGGTTGCAGATGATTTGATTCTTGTAGAGCGTGGACAGTATACTTGTGAAAAGTGTAGTGGCACTATTGGAGAATACAGGGTATTCAAAAAGAATGGCTAGGCCTGAAAACTTTTGCACACAGATGTATTAAATACAGCAGTTTTTTAGATATAGTATGGCAAACATGAAATGTGTATCATGTGGAATTAGTTTTTTCTCTCCAATGGGATCAGACAAATGTTCTAGATGTGCAGGAAAGGAATCTCAAGGACA
>DAXZ01000070.1:7633-9124 GCA_002506665.1 Nitrosopumilus sp. UBA526
ATAGACTGGCAGTTTCATGTAGGGTCAAACATCATAGTCAGCAAGAATGTAGACAGAGGCGACAGAATACATGTTAATGTCAATATGAGATTCCCACCTCAGGATTCAAAGCTGCTGGTGATGAAAAACCCGTCATTTTCCAAAGCAATTATGGAGATTGGCGAGATTTGTACCACATGCAATGTGGGGCATCAGTGGATTAGACGTGATGGAGACATCATAGGTCTGGCCATATTCTCTCATGTGGACGAGCAGATACTAGACAGGGTCTCATTTCACAATACGTGGGATAATGTTGCAAGAGTGTCAGGCCATGTTCAAAAGATTTTACGTTCCAACTTTAGTGGATTTTCAGCAACGGCTGATGGGACAGTAGACAAGTCAATGTATGGCTAGCACAATCACCGAAATAAACATACACAGGTAAGATATGCCACAGTATGAGATGATCTCTTTTGAGCGCAGGGTAATAGACGAGTATAGGATAAAGATAGCAAAGATTGAGACGCTGGCAAGGACGATAGATTCCCATCTAAAATCCACAAGTGCTGTCGAGTTTTTAGTTGTGCTGATAAACGAGACTGACAGATTCTATAAAGAGAACGGTGCAATACTCTCAAAGAACGGAAAGAGGCCACATAATCGTTCTCAGTTAAAGGAGACTAGGGAGTGGAGTAAAAATATCGAGAAATTTTATGAAAAGCATCCGCGCATCAGACGCAAGTAGCATTACATTCTATCAGGTGCACGTATTCCGAGAAGGTCCAAGGCCTTTTCAAGGGTAATCTTGAAAGAATATACGAGACATAGACGAGAATTCTCTAGTGGAACATCATCTATATCAAGGACTTTGGATCTCTCATAAAACGAGTTAAACGTCACTGCAAGGTCATGACAGTACCTTGCAATTACTTTGGGTGAGAGGTTGTTTGCCGCATCTCGAATGCGCAAATCAAAGAGTCCGATGTTTTTAATCAGGTTCAATTCAAAACTTGTTTTTAGCAATGAAAAATCAACATCTGTGTTAGGGGTCTTGCCTGATCTTTCCAGTATTCGTGATGCCCTTGCAAAGGCATACTGGATGTAGGGGGCAGTATCCCCGTCTAGACTAAGAGACTTTGTCAGATCAAATGTAATTATCTTGTCAAGGTCTTGTTTTATCATCTCATATCTCAATACACCTACAGACACATGATGTGCAATGCTTTCAACAGCAGTGTTATTCATCTCGGGATGTCTGCGGCGAGTCTCGGCACTTGTCTTTTCCTTCAAGAGTTGATATACGGAATCAGCATTAACATACAGGCCATCACGTCCTGACATCTGTACTTGTTTTTTGCCAGTATCAAGACCCAGGGTCTTTGCAGTCTCTGAACTCAGAGTAACTGATTCGTATCCAAGATGTGAATATGCATTAAAAGACCTGAATTTATCCATCAAGAAAGTGACTATCTTTTGCAGTCTTGCCTGTCTAGAGTCAACTACTGTGAT
>DAXZ01000070.1:9170-9798 GCA_002506665.1 Nitrosopumilus sp. UBA526
GTCTGCCACAGAGTTCTAGAGCCGGGCTGCACTGCGTCATATTTCTCATAGTTGAACGGATCACTTAGCAGACCTAGCTTCCAGGCGGCATAGGGAATGTCTTTTGCGATATATGTAGCAGTGCCATTACTTCGAACGATTACCTTGTCATCTTCTTTTCCTTGGCCGCCGAGTATCCAGCAGCCGACATTCTTGCCTTTGTCTTTAAATTCGACTAGTTTCATCTCTTTGAGTTTCTCAAATACCTGGCTCCAAAGGCCAGAACGAATTATCTGAGACTCGAAATTAAGACAGTCATAAGAGACGTTTAGATTCCAGCAGGTCTCAAGCTGGCATGCAAGAACCCTTCGAGTTGTCTTGTCTGCAAACTTTGCAGTTTCAGAGTTTGCATCTTCAAGTTCCTTGAGAACGCGCTTTCGTACCAGCTCAAGACTTGGATCGTCGGCATACATGGCAGTAGTTTTGACGTAAACGTCATCACCGCAATAATGATCAAACTTTTTTCCGTTTGGCGGCTCAAGGTCATATCCTAGATGTCTGAATCCCACTATGATATCGGCCACCTGGAGTCCGGAATCATCAATGTAATTGAGTATGTTGACTTTGTAGTTTGCCTTTAGTAATATTC
>DAXZ01000070.1:9954-12823 GCA_002506665.1 Nitrosopumilus sp. UBA526
GACCGCAGGACAAGTGTGCTTTTACACTTTGTGTATCTCACAGATAGCATCTCGGCTATATCCTTTGGGCTTTGTCCGAGTTGTTTTGCAAGCAAAAATGCAACATTAGAGCTGACATCACCAAAGCCGGGTTTTGCAGGTTCTACTGAAAACCCCACATCATGCACAGACATGTCAGAGAGAATGTGGTTTAGATTCTCATTGATTTCATCGAGTATTGATTTGAATGCCATGTTACATCTCTGATAGTTTGGGCGCTAATTTATCTAGTGCTTCAAGAACGCCGGCTCCGGCACCTGCAGATACTGTAATTGTGGCCTCGGATTTTACCTGCTCTGAGGCATTTCCCAAGGCAACGCTGGTCTTTGCCATATGAAATAATGGAATATCGGTGGCACTATCCCCTATTGCTATCACATCATCGTGTGATATACCAAGTCTCTGCATGACTTTGGCAAATCCTGTTCCCTTGTCAATGCCTGAAGAGTTGATGTGATATGCATACTGGCTATCAGATATGGCAACATCAATACCCCGCTCAGAGAGTATCCCTCGTGCCACATCTATATCAAATGTCCTCTCCAAGACAACCTCGGTCATCCGAGGAAAGACATGTTTTTGCGTGACGTTCTTGATGGTGCCTTGTAGTATCTCAAAGGCATCTTTGCATACTTGGATGTTCCCAAGCAACAGGTGATTATCAGTGTCAAATGTAATGCATCCTCCGTTCTCACCCACAGCAATGTTCGTAGTCCCACCAAAGACAGATAGCATAAATCCCTCAACTGATGAGCGGCCCGTCACAAATATGACATTATGGCCAATCTCAGTCATATGTCGCAGTGCCTTTAGCGCATCAAGATGAATCATGCCATCGCCATTCTCAGTGATTGTACCGTCAATATCTACTGCAAATGTTCTCTTTCTCACAAAGACCGGTTATTGGAACCAAATAATAATTGCTACGCCAAAGTTATACGGTTTTATTTGAAAGGAATCCCAAAAAGAGTGAGATACCTTTGGGAATTCCTGAAAAGATCAAAGCCATCCAGGATGAGATGGCAAAGACTCAGATCAACAAGGCAACAGAGCACCACATCGGACTGCTAAAAGCAAAGATTGCCAAGCTGAAAAGAGAGCAAGAGTCAGATGTTGCCAAAAAGTCAGGCATGAAGAAAGACGGCTTTGATGTAAGACGTAGCGGGGATGCAACAGTTGTGTTTATCGGACTGCCAAGTGTGGGAAAATCAACACTACTAAACAAGATGACGCATGCAAAGTCCACAGTAGCTGCTTTTCAGTTCACAACAGTTACTGTAGTTCCGGGGATGATGAAGTATAGAGGTGCAAGGATTCAGGTCTTGGACTTGCCTGGCATCATCAAGGGGGCAGCTACAGGAAGGGGGCTTGGAAGACGGATTCTGTCAGTTGCAAGAACAGCAGACTTGGTATTGTTGATACTAGATGTCTTTCAGCCATATCACGAGGATGTGCTAACAACAGAGTTGGGAAACATTGGAATCAGGCTTAATCAGTTGCCTCCAAACATTACCATTGAGAAGGCATCGATGGGAGGTATTGCAATAGCACAGCAGGTAAAGCTGACCAAGATTACAGAAAAACATCTAAAAGATATCTTGCATCTTTATGGATTGATAAGTGCCAGGGTAGTTATCAGAGAAGACGTTACATCTGAGCAGCTAACTGACCACATTGCAGGAAACATCAGCTACTCAAAAGCAATTACTGTACTAAACAAGATTGATTTGGTAGATGAGGAATTTCTAAAGAATTTAAAGACAAAGATAAAATCAGATGTGATCGAAGTATCTGCAAACCTGGATCTCAACATAGAGATACTCAAAGAGAAAATTTATGAGAAATTAAAATTCATTAGGATTTACCTAAGGCCAAAAGGAGGAGAGACTGACTTTGAAGAACCGTTAATTGCAAGAGAGGGAGATACGGTAGAGGACATTTGTAACAAACTCCACAGAAGACTGAGAAGAGAGTTCAGATATGGTCTAGTGTGGGGCAAGAGCGTAAAGTTTGGAGGACAGCGAGTGGGTTTGAATCATGTCCTAGTTGATGAGGACGTACTGACAATCATCAAGAGGCGCAGGTGATTAGTGTCTGAGAATGCTTTAGACAAGCGAGTCATCACTAACGTCTATTGGCTTTCTTCCCATAAATCCAGAGTCCATACTATGCCAGAACTTTATCTGAGTCTCGCCGTATTTCCAACACAGCCAGACTTCCTCATCAAATCTCTTTGAGGGAAAATCCAACAGTCCTTGCTCAATGCTTTTTACGACCACCCCTGTGTCCTCCAGGATTTCGACGGACTCGTAGAACTTTGTGATTGCAGAGTTTAGTTTCTGTTTTAGGATAATGTAGGATTCAACGGAATTTGTAGTTGACATGCTTATTTGCAGCTCTTTTTCTATCTTTTTTATCTCGGTATTTTTTGCCAGGGCATATTCGTATTTTTTTATCACATCAGGCAGTGCAGAATTTGCTTCATTTGTTGTGAAAAATGAGAACATGTCGTATTTTCAAAAGATAGGGATTAAAAATCTTAGGTGCAGGTTTATAAGAAAATTATTTACAGTGCATCCATGAGTCAAGACCAGATAGAGGAATTAATCGTGCAGATAATCAATGGGGCCATATCTACAATTCCGTCATATATTGATGAGATAAAAGAGAACAAGGAGGTACTCAAAGTCGAGAACCCAAAAGAATTTGTCTATGGAATTATTATGGGCATGGCACTTGGCATGGGGGGAACCATACTAAGCGCAAAGACTGGGACGCCTACAGAAGAAGATCAGGCGAGGATAAGGGATATCGTCTACAAACACATTCC
>DAXZ01000070.1:12991-14351 GCA_002506665.1 Nitrosopumilus sp. UBA526
CATAGGTAAAAAATTGTATGCGTTGTTAAAATTTAAAGATGGGTATTTCAGTCTAATATCATCGTCAATAATTTTTCTAATTTTCATCACAGTAACATAACAGGATGTTCAGGGAGTTTCAGAATAAAAGGATAAACGTTAGGATTATCCTTTTGGAACTCTTTGTGAATCTTGATTAAATCCTCACCGGCAGATACAATCTTGTTTTTATATATCAGCATCCATTTGCCCGGATACTTGGATATTTCATCAGGATGATTCCGGACATAATTATAAGCATTGGATTCTATGATCATCTCTTTTTCGCTTGTCGTCATATTAACACCTAATTAGATATGGATTTATTTATAACGTTGCCGGTCTAGTGCCGTACTGCGCATTCAGACCATGCTAGGATATAATTTCGTTTTATTATTGCATAAACCACTTGTCATACTCTTGAATTTAGCTTTTTTACCATACTCGCAAGAATAATTCCCATGTAAAACTAGTCTCTTATTTTCTAAAGAACCAGTGTTTATGTTCAAACAGATACCTAATCTTTGATTTGAAGTAATTCTATTTGTTGGGCATGTTCTTTGAACTTTATATCAAATGCAGAAAAGATTGAATCTCGACCTAGGAGAATAAAAGGGATTTCAGAGTTATTTGAAGGAACGTATACAGATAAATCTTCAAATTGCACTAGAGGAGTTTGAGCATCAAGTACAGTTATCATGTCAAGTGAAGTGGAAAAAGATAGAAAAGCGCCACCAACGCCAGAAATACTATTATTCTGAGTTTTCAATTCAAGCCCCAGCAATTCAGCAGTAGATGGTGGGATAAATGTAGCAGTAGAACCTGAATCAATCAATGCAAGACCGCGAGTGATACGTCCTTTATGTACTAATTTAATACTAACCATAGGTAAAAAATTATACGTGTCGTTGGAATTGAGTGTGATATATTTCAGTCTAATATCATAGTCAATAATTTTTCTAATTTTCATTACAGCAACATAACAGAATGTTCAGGGAATTTCACAACAAAAGGAACGGCACCAGGATTCTTTTTTGTGAACTCGTTGTGAATCTTGATTAAATCTTCGCCAGTGGATACAATCTTACCATCATAGAGCAAGATCCATTTACCTAAATGTTTGCCTATTTCATCAGGATGATTCATCACATAATCAAAACTCTTGCTTTCATAGATTATCTCTTTTTCGCTTGTCGTCATATTAACACCTAATTAGATATGTATTTGTTTATTTATAACCTTGCCGGTCTAGTGCCGTACTGCGCATTTAGACTGGGCTAGGATATAATTTCGTTTTATTATTGCATAAACCACTAGTCATACTCTTGAATTTGGCTTTTTT
>DAXZ01000070.1:14357-22789 GCA_002506665.1 Nitrosopumilus sp. UBA526
CAAAGATGACATCATCAAAAATCCCACCAAAAAATAATTATTACAAGCCAATACCACATACAACATGTCAAATAAGATAAAATGCTCCCACATTCTTGTTGAAAAACAAAGTGAGGCACTAGGTATACTAGAAAAGATCAAAAACGGTGAAAAGTTTGGAAGACTGGCAAAAGAGTTCTCAAAAGACACAGGTAGTGGAAAAAGAGACGGAAGTTTGGGCTATTTTACAAGGGGGAAGATGGTCAAACCGTTTGATGCAGTAGCATTCAAGCTTCACGTAGGTGAGGTCTCAGAGCCTGTCAAGACCGAATTTGGATACCACATAATCAAGAGACTTGGATGAGATAACCCTCCCAGCTGCTGTTCTAAACAGTAATCTTATTCTTTGATGGTTGTTTTATACCATACATGACTCCAAAAATCAAATGTCCCAACTGTCAACAAAATGAGTGGCTTGAGAATAATGAACTAAGCTATATTCCAAAGGTTATGAAGATGGAGGATGGAAGGTATGTAGCAGATACAGACAATGGTGTTCATGTCAGGCTGTGGCGATGCAATAATTGCATGTATGTTATGCAGTTTTGGGAGCCAGATTAGTTGAAAATTGATGTAATTTTTATAAAATATCCCATATTTTTACTGATTAATTTGAACAAAGTTTTTGAATGATCAAAATGTAAATAAACGATGGAATATTTACGATAAGGAATGGCAGGAAAAACTAAAGCAAATACAAAGAAAGAACTAGAGAAAAAGATCGCAGAACTAGAGGGGAAACTAACCAAATTATCTACACAGATCAAGGCAAAGCCTGCTCCAGAACATGCAAAGCCAAAACCAGCCAAAGCAAAGCCAGCAGAGACAAAGCCGGCAGAGAAACCTGCAGATACTACCAAACCCAAAAGCACACATCCAAAGGAAACACAACAACTTGCAGAGGCACCAAAGCCAGCACCTGAACATCCGGTAACAGTACAAGAGGCATTAGAGAATGCATACTATACAGCTCCAATGAGTGACTTTCATCAGTACAGAGCCAGGGTTACGGGTTATTCTCCAGCACCAAACAGATACTTTGTCAGACTGACAGCTCCTGTGGGCAAGGTTCCAACTACAAACTGGAATGATCAAAAAATAACGGTTACAGGCTATACTGCACCATCAAACCAATACTTTGCAACAAGACAAAGGCTTGCATATCATCCGGCCGACAAGACATTTGGAAGTTTTAGTGGAATCAACATGACCGTAGACGGCGTTGTTGCACAAGTGCAGACACAACAAGCACCTCCACCAAAACCTGTAAAAGGTACACTTCCAAAGGGAGCAGGACAAGCACCTCCACCACAACACTCAACACACGTTGCAGATGAGGCAAAGTCAAGAGAAGCAAAGCTAGCTGAATATGAGGCAGACTATATGAAGAGATTAGAACAGCAAAAGATAGATGATGAAAAAGCATATCAGGAACTTTTGGAAGCAGAAGTGAAAGCTAGAGCGGCACATACACGTGGTACTTTGCCAAGAGGCTTTGAAGCAAAGCCCGAGGAGACAAAACCCAAAGAGTCAAAACCAGAGGCATCAAAGGGTACACTACCAAAAGGCTTTTGATCTACAACCTTTTCTTTTTATTTTAAATTTAGAAAATCCCCAAGAACATCTTTAGAGTGTCCTGCAGGTTTTACTTTGGGATATATCTTAAAGATCTTTCCACGCGCATTGACTAGAAATGTGCTTCTCGTCACACCCATGTATTCTCGGCCCATAAACTTTTTCTTGCCCCAGACTCCAAACAAGTTGGAGACCACTTTGTCGACATCTGCCAATAAAGGATACTTTATTTTCATTTTATCGCAGAACTTGCGGTGAGATTTAACATCATCCGGGCTCACTCCAATAATCTCAATTCCTTGTTTTTGGAATTTTTTATAGTCCCTTGAAAACTCGTCAGCCTCTATAGTACATCCCGGAGTAAAGTCCTTTGGATAAAAGTAAATGACATGGTTTTTGCCCTCAAAGTCACTTGATTTTACCTTGTCTCCATTTGCGTCATTTATGGTAAACTTTGGAACAGGGTCACCTTCAGAGACCATGTTTTCGTGTTATTTGGTCCATAATTATTACTTTGGGATAACAGGTGATCAAAAGATTTGCAGAGACGGTAATCCCAACATTTTTAAAAATTTGAGTCACACAACTCTTGTATTGAATTCATCAAATGATATCACCCAAATGTTTCAAACAGAGTCACAGAAACTAGAGGGTTTGATTGATTCAGCACGACCGGATATGAATATCCAAGAGATTGTCAAAATCTATTACCAGGTCATAAATGTCTCATCTATGGCAGTCATGCTAAAGCAGACTGATTCAAAGCCTGATTTGTTGGAAAAGATTCTAGAAACAGAAAAGATGATCTCTGAGAAGTTTGACTCTGATATCCATCCTGCCATCAGGAAGAGATTGTCCGTTATGATTCAGCAGAGCAGTGAGAATCTACAATCAGAGTCTGAGAGAACAAAAGAGCAGATAGAATCAGATGCAAAGTTATTTGAAGAGTTACGCCAGAATATGAGCACCAGGGAATTCGTTGAGCAGTATGAGAATGAGCTGTCACATGATTGAAGAACTTGGAAGAAAAATAGTAGAGCTAAAAAAAGAGTTTGTCAGAGGGTATGATGGCCAAAGCCAGATTCAGGAGATTATCCCAAAGTCATTTCCAATACCAGAGTATCATTTAGAGCAGTTACACGAATTTGCAGCAAAGAACCCAATCTATTACAATTCTTTTGAGAAAAAAATAAGAGATACGGATTGTGTCATATATGAGGGAGATATTAACAGATATTGGCTAAACAGTATTGAGCATGATTCAAGCAAGGCTCCTTTTTCTCCAACATGGATAATGTCAGGATATATTGCAGCCTTGTTTGCAAGAGAGCTTGGATATTTCCAAGTAATTGATATTGGTTCAGGAGACGGGCGCATTGCATTTTGTGCAAAACTTTTAGAAATGAAATCATACAGTATAGAGATTGACTGCACACTTGTAGAGTTACAAAAGAGTCTAACCCACACACTTGACTTTGAACCATATTGCGCTGATGCAATGACATTTGATTATTCGTCACTGAATTTGACACGGCCAATATTTTTCATCGGGGGTCTTGCACAGATGGGCGGAGCCACGCTTGCGTCAGGTGTAATTAACGCCGTCTCCAATCCAGATGCCGGATGGGTGTTTCCGGGAACCCTATCAAAGAAATATGCTCTGGATCCAAAAGGTGGTGCCGGATGGGGCACATTAATTGAGGATAATCATCTCAACAAAGTTCAAAGCATATCATTGCCAACTGCCT
Source organism: Nitrosopumilus sp. UBA526 (assembly GCA_002506665.1). Classification (GTDB taxonomy): domain Archaea; phylum Thermoproteota; class Nitrososphaeria; order Nitrososphaerales; family Nitrosopumilaceae; genus Nitrosopumilus. The sequence goes on from DAXZ01000070.1 coordinate 17,720, forward strand.
GGACTTTGCATGAGACAGATGAGACTCTGTATGTATTTGCAGAATCACAGATTAGCAATCCAAATTAAGCGTAAATTTCTCAAATCTTTTGGACTCGTTGCATAGCTTGGATAGTGCGAACGCTTGCGGAGCGTTAGGTCACCGGTTCAAATCCGGTCGGGTCCGCTACTAAAAATCGCCTTAAATCAGATTCCACACATAAAAGGTACATGTTAAATCTCAATGTTACAGCAATTACTAGCGACTGCAAATCATACAAAAATTTCCCTGATGGCATCAAAGATTCTGAAAAATCCAGTACAAAAGATATCTCAGAATGTTTCTTTGAGAACTCTGGCCATAGTTTTGCAAAAGACAAGCTCAAAAAAAAAGCAAAGGTCACAAGCTAGACGGTATAGGGCATGCTTTGAGAAATTCACAAATGTCGCAACAGCTTTATCAGTGCCTGCAGAGGTGCAAATTACCATGCGCTGATCTAGTAATCTTTTTCTAATACCATATAAAATACAGGTCATTGAATTATGAGGAATTGTTGAATTTTGTCAAGGTCAAAATGTCAATGACTCACATATACCAACCCGTCATGATAAGAACTATGCTAAAAGCAGTAGATGGGGCGGCAACTGTTGGAGAGATAGCTAGTGGATTTCTAAATCATGACGATTCTCAACTAGAATACTACAAAGCCATCACAAAAAGATGGCCTCACAAGACGCTGATACACCACGGAGTTGTTCGATACCAGAGGGGTAGCAAGGGCCATGATGGCATATACCGCCTGCAGCTTGACAAAGCACTTGATGCAAAACAAAGAGAACGTCTAAGAGAGGTCTGCACACTCAGATTAGAAGAGTTCAAAGACAAGGATCCGTGGATAAAGAAATTCCGTATGCTTGACAAGCGAAGTATGCCCGGTACACTTCGATATGACATAATTGCCAAAGCCGGAGGCATGTGCGTGGCTTGTGGAATCAAATCAACCGAAGCTCTCCTACATGTGGATCACATAACCCCGGTAAGCCGTGGCGGTAAAACGGTGTCTCATAATCTGCAGGCATTATGCTACAGATGTAATACTGAAAAGAGAGACCGTGATGAGACTGACTTTGTACTAGAACATAACAGACTGAAATTTAGAAAGCGTGGATGCCCACATTGCAAAAAACTGGGACACAAACACGAGATAGATAACAGTATGGCATTTGTGACAGAGCCTTCAAATCCTGCCACAAAACTGCAAAAACTGGTGGTTCCTCACAGGCATATTACTGGAGCATTTGATGATATGTTTCCTTCAGAACGACAGTTGTGTCTAGGTCTAGTTGACTCTGTAAAGAAATGTATCAAGTCAGAGGATAATTCAGTGAAGGGTTTTGATGTATTTTTTGATCAGACAAAAGACACAGAATTAAAACACTATTACATCATTGTGATGCCAAAGAGATAACAAGATTTGTATCTATGATACTCTGAACATCATATCGGGTTTTATCACATCTAGGCTTTGCCAATAATTTCATTGACTTGTTGCATCATAGTATCAATTGATGAGGTAATTTTGTTCTCTCTTTTGGATACATTTGCCCTATACTGATTGATCTTTTGGGTTCTATCAGAGATCATTCTCTTTTGCTCAGAGTATCCTGATGAGCCAAAAGATATCCTGTCCCTAAGAGATGAGGCAACCGTAGTATCAGATATTATCTCAGACACCACGGCAGGATTAACCTTGGTGCCTGCAACAGATCTCTTGACTTCAGATGGACCAAGTTTTGAGATTGGTTTTTTTGAGCTGTGTGCAAGCCCGACAAGAATACCTGAAATCTTGTGTGTTACCCGAAACGGAATTCCTCGCATGACTAGTTTCTCAGCAATATCTAATGCGATAAGATTGCTTGATTCAGTCGTTTTTCTCATCTGTTTTTCATTTACTTTCAGAGTCAAGAGGATGGAACGCAGGATTATTAGTGCACTGATGGATGTCTTTGATGCAGACCAGATAGATGACTTTGTCTGCTGCAAGTCACGTCCATAACCTGTTGCCAGACCTTTGATGGTTGCAAGAACCGCAGTCAGGTCTCCGATTATCTCGGCCGTTTTGCCTCGTGTCAATTCCAAGATATCAGGATTCTTTTTCTGTGGCATTACACTTGAAGGAGATGTAAACTCGTCTGATAGTTCAATAAAGGAGAATTCTGATGTGGACCAGATTACAAAGTCCTCAGATATTTTGCTCAGATTAGTCATCATAATAGATAACATTGCGATATATTCAGCAACAAAGTCACGTGTACTTGTAGCATCAACAGAGTTCTCAACAAGACCATCAAAGCCCAACATCTCAGCAGTACTATGCCTGTCTATTGGAATACTTGTTCCACCTACAGGTCCTGCACCTAGCGGACTTTGGTTGATTCGCACAAATGTATCAGAGAGTCGCTCAAAGTCCCGAGTCAAGGCATCGGCGTGCGCCAAGAGATAGTGTGAGAAGAGACCTGCCTGTGCCTGCTGAAGATGGGTATACAATGGCATTATGGTCTTTTGATGGTTTTTGGCAACAGATACCAGAGATTCTATGGTATCCAAGAGACAGTTGCATGTTATAATTATGTCATCTCTTATCTTCATTCTAATATCCAAGGCAACCTGGTCATTGCGGGAACGCGCAGTATGCATCTTGCCACCACTTGCCATGCCTGCCTTTTTTATCACCATCCCCTCAATGAGTTCATGGATGTCTTCGGCGCCAAGTGACGTATCAAATTTTTCGTCCTTTAGTTCCTCAAGTGAGCGCAGGATTTTTTTTGCATCGTTTTTTGTAATTATATTATTTTGAAATAACATCAGAGTATGGGCCTGACTGCCTAAAATATCATAGAATACTATCTGTGAATCATCATCAATTGATGAGACATAGTCCAAGGTAACATCACTCAAATTGGTGCCAAGGCGAGAACGATACATTACCTAATATTCTAGAATGGTTATATATAGCATCTACATTTTTGCTGACATGGGCCAAGATATCAAGCAGATGCGAGTAAAGATATTTGACGAGTTATCAAAGATTGTGGATCCAGAAATAAACACATCAATTGTAGAACTAGAGTTGATTGACGAGGTCGATATCAACGACAGCAATGTCAAAGTTGACTTGCACCTGACTAGTCCTTTCTGCCCGGCAGTATTTGGATTTAAAATATGTCAAGACGTTCATGATAACATTCTCAAAGTAGACGGTGTAAATGACGTCAAAGTAAATGTCTCAAACCACTTTATGGCAGAGCAGATAAACAACCAGGTAAATAACAGCCCAAATCCAAAAAAACCTAGTCCTTAAAGCCCAGCAGATATCCCCGAAGCAGTTGAATTCCCATTGCAGGGTCGACGCCCTTTGGACACACCTGGCTACAAGAACCAGCAAAATGACATCTCCAGATGCCGTGAGAGTCATCGATTATCTTTAGTCTGGAATCCTTTCCTTTGTCTCTGCTGTCTGCAACATAACGATAGGCTTGAGCTAGTGCCTGCGGTCCGACAAAGGATGAATCAGTTGCCATGGTGGGGCATGCAGAGTTGCACAGGCCGCACTTTATACAGTTTGCAAATTGTATGTACTGCTCTACTTCTTTAGGGGATTGTAAGAATTCCCGCTCATCGGACTCGAGTTCTGTATCTTCTCGAATAATGTATGGTTTGATCTTTTGGTGTGTCTCAAAGAGTCTCTCAAACTTTACAGCCAAGTCTCGGATTATTGGAAAGTTGTTCATAGGCTCGACTGTGACAACATCAGAGTCAAGTTCACTGATTTTTGTAAAGCATGCCAGCCTAGGCCTTCCGTTGATCATCATCCCACACGAGCCGCATGTGGCCTGTCTGCAAGAGTAACGAACAGCTACTGAATGGTCAAGGTGTTTTTTTACCTCAAGTATTGCCTCAAGTACAGTAGTCCAGTTCTCATAGGGAACAGCAAAGTCCATGAATTTACGGGACTCGTCATGGCCGGGGTTGAATCTAGATATTCGAAGGGTAATGGACTTTGAGGGGGACAGTGGAGTTGATGCCTGTTCATTTGCAATGCCCACTAGTTGTGCCATTTACTATATCATCCCCATGTTAGTCATAATAATTGTTCTAGAGCCGTATGCTATTAACCCAATCATTGCTGCAAAACAGCCATAAGAGACTGCTTTCTCATATGTTCTTCCCTGTCTTATCTCAAGCAAGATAACCCGCAGTCCGTTAAATCCGTGTATAGACAACAAGACTAGAATCAACTCCAGCATTATTGCATATGGAACAAACCTGTAATTGGCAATTACACTCTCATATTCCAAGGACTCTGCAAATCCCTGCGTAAGACGCATCAGAATATGGACTGCCACAAGGGCGACAGCTGCTAGAGCCGTGCCATAGTGTATCTTCATTATTGTGCTTTCTCTCATATCACTCACCAAACATTACTGCCAAACCATACATCATTGCGACTGCCGCCAAAAGGATTGCAGAGTAGATTCCTATCTTGTGTCTGTAATTTTGTGATGCCGACTTGTACGGATAGTCAGGCCTTGCAGGCCTTCCAACACCTACCCCGCCATGTCCTAGCATCACCCTAATTCCATTTACAGTATGAAATACACACATTGCAATTACGATTGTCAGAAGTATGTGCCCCTCCATAGTCTGAGTCATCTCAAGTAACTCGTCCCAGCCGACTTTGCCTCTCAGGATATTGCTTGTCTCATAAATGTGAGCTACAAAATATGCCAACAGTCCCAGTCCGCTCAGGCGCATAAGCCAGTACGCAACACGCTCTATCCCATATCTGCCGGGATTTGCCATTCCCCTAATGCCTTCTTTGTTTTCATCTCGAGTCATCTAGTATCTCCTCTCCACCGGCTTGTATTTGGTAATTGTGACAGGATGGGTCTTCATGATTGGCTCTTTTGGATCATAGTAAGCCAGAGTATGATGTAAAAAGTTAGTGTCATCACGCTTTGTATAATCAGTCCTTGCATGTGCCCCCCGTGACTCTTTTCTGTTGATTGCTCCAAGTAGTATAATCTCTGC
>DAXZ01000070.1:22876-25082 GCA_002506665.1 Nitrosopumilus sp. UBA526
GCACTGCCACTTCCCCTAAAGATTCCATCATAGATTCTCTTCTCTTCTGCTGTCACCTGGTGATGTGGCCATGGATTTGTCGGAATGCCTTTTTGTATGTAATCAATGGCAAGCTCACCTGTGATCTTTCCCCAGACGATACATTCTGATGTCGAGTTTGCTCCAAGTCGGTTAGAGCCATGAACACTATTACATGCAGCTTCACCTGCAACCCAGACCCCCATAATCTCAGTTGCGCCGTCAATATTAGTATGAAGTCCGCCCATCATGTAATGACAGACAGGTCTGATGTCAAGCAGGTCAGTGGCAGGGTCTTGGCCTGAAAACTTTATTGATATTTCCCGGATTCCGCCCAACTTTTCTTTGATTTTTTCATCTCCGATATGTCTTAGATCAAGCTTCATACAATCAACCCCGGTCTCGTGCTTGAATCCGCGGCCTTCCTGAATCTCAGTCATGATTGATCTTGAGACAATGTCGCGTGGTGCCAGCTCCATTGTGTCGGCAGCATATGACTTCATGAATCGTTCACCCTTGTTGTTAAGAAGATAGCCCCCCTCACCTCTTGCGCCTTCGGTAATTAGAATTCCAGACGGCAGGATTCCCGTAGGATGGAACTGGACAAACTCCATATCTTTGAGTGCCATGCCGGCACGAAGTCCCATGTCTAGGCCGTCGGGTGTTGATGAGAGCGCATATGTTGAAAAACTATACAGCCTTCCGGCACCACCTGTTGCAATTATGAGTGCTCTTCCTTTGATGGTATAAAATGTGCCAGAGCCCAGCTCGATTGCAGTAACTCCCATGAACCTTCGTCCGTCATGAATTATGGCAGTTACAAACCATTCGTTAAGATATTCAATATTTTCAAATTTTTGGCATGTGTCATATAATGTCTGCATCTCATAAAAGCCCACCTTGTCTGACGCATATGTTGCCCGAGGAAAACTGTAACCGCCAAAGTTTCTCTGATCAATTCTACCATCATCCCTCCTTGACCATGGCATCCCCCAGTGATCCAGCTGATGAATCTCTTGTGGCATCTCAACACACAGTCTTTCAGCAACGTCTTGGTCTGCAAGAAAGTCACTTCCTTTGACTGTGTCATATATGTGTGATTCAATAGTGTCACCCTCATCCTCAAAAAGAACCGCAGCTGTTCCGCCTTCGGCAGATACAGAATGAGAACGCATTACCTGTACCTTGGAGACAACGCCGATCTTTAGATGTGGGCCCTTTTTGGCAGCAGCGATAGCCGCCCTCAGGCCTGCAAGTCCAGAACCGCAGATAATTAGATCAAACTCTAGGGAATCTGTCATTTTTCAGTCAAACTTGCTTTAGGTGTGATAAATATGTAGTAATTGCAAGATATGTAAATCATTCAAAGATTGAATTATCTGCCAGAGACCATGATCGGTCTTTGTCTCAAGGATGTAAAGAATGGGGTTTTTCGAGATCATAGTCCGGATACCAAGTCTGGCCATCAAGAGTATCTTTGTAGAGTTGCCGGGCATAATGTTAAAATATATCACTAGTGATATTTCCAGTGATGATATCTGAATGGTTTCAGAGAGTCGGAAGTTGCATTCCTAGGGGATTTTCAAGATACTTTATCCTAGAGCTCTTAAAGGAGACACCACATACAGGAAAAGAGATCATTGATTATGCAGCCAAACAAAGTAACGGGATTTGGAGACCGTCCCCCGGCCTTATCTATCCACTGTTGGGCAGACTGCTAGATGAGGGACTAGTCAAGGAAACAGATGACGGAAGATACCAACTGACAAAGAAGGGAAGAGATACGGCAGACGATGTTGACAAGGTAAATGAGATTATCCAAAAACAGCTCGAAGTTATTTTTAGGCTAGGAAACGTTGGGAGATTTGTGGCGATGGATTTGTTGGATAGGATCTCGGCAATGGGCGCAATTCTTAGTTCCGACTTTGCCAACATGACAGACGATGAAGCCAAGAGATACAGACAGTTCCTGGAATCAGAACTAGGCAAACTCGATGACCGGGACAAATGACAGACTTACAAAGTCATAAATAATTCACAGAGAAGTATGGTTATGAAAAATTTGCAGGGTATAATTAAATCAAAAAAGCCTCGCGTAATACCAGGCATCTATGATGCACTAGGTGCAAAGATTGTCCAAAAAGTTGGATTTGATGCAATGTTTCAGACAGGCTATGGAACATCTGCA
>DAXZ01000071.1 GCA_002506665.1 Nitrosopumilus sp. UBA526
ATTGGGTCATAATTTAGTTACACACATTCAAAATCCAAGTATTTCATGTATCTTAATTTGTCTCTTTTTTGGCATGCCGCTCAGAACCAAACAGTGGAGAGTGAATCATAAAGAACTTAATAGAACATCCATCAAAGAAAATTCATGGTAAATGTAGGAGATGTTGCCCCAGGCTTTGAACTGCCAGATACTGAGCTAAAGATGCGCACCCTAGCAGAGTTTCAGGGCAAAAAAATAGTCCTGTCATTTATAGTGGCTGCAAGCTCCCCTGTATGTAAAACAGAGTTGTGCACGTTTAGAGACCATTGGAGGGAGATAACAGATATGGGCGCACAGATAATTGCAATAAGCAATGACGGCCCATTTGCAAACAAGGCATTCTCAGAGCAAAACAACTTTAACTTTCCATTGCTAGCAGACTATGCCAGCAAGACCATACGAGACTATGATGTTCTGATGCCAGACTTGTTGCACATCAAAGGATACAATGCCGCAAAGCGCTCAGTCTTTATAATTGGTACAGACGGCAAAGTCAGTTACAGGTGGGTATCAGACGACCCGCTAAAGGAACCAAACTATGATGAGATCAAAAATAATCTAAAATAACTATTCAATCTCTGCAATGACATCACCCTTGGCAACGGTTCCAGACTCTGTTATTTTTATTGTCTTTATGGTTCCATCCTTGTGGGATTTTACAGAGACTTGCATCTTCATTGACTCCAAAGTACATATCACATCGCCTTTCTTCACAGTGTCACCCGGTACAGCAGATACGGATACGACCTTGCCGGGAATCTGGCTCTTTAGCGCAAGCTGCGCATCACCTGTACTGCCGCCACCAGAGTTTTTGTACACAATATCATCAAGGTGTGAATTCAGGCATAGTGTAATACTGGTGTTGTCAACTATCATGCTCATCTCGTTTGTAGATTGGCCAATATACCGCACCTTGTGATATTTTTTATCCATGACAAACTCTATTCCTCGAGAATCCATTGCAATTATCTCTAGTTCATGCCTGTGCTCATCAATGCTTATCACGTATCTTCCATCCCCAAGATTGTCAGCCATCTGAGCAACAAACGACTTTGTAGTGTCTTGTATCTTGTAATTCATTCCAGTCTGTGGCTCCACTTTGAGTTTGTTTTGTCTTGTACCCTGCTTTTAAAATATTCAGAATGAATTACAGCGGCAGCAACTGCGGCCAAACTCTTCTCTTCTTTCTCTCTTTTAAGATCCTCAGTCAGCCTGTCAATTATACCATAACGCTTTATAAAGTCAGTTGAGAGATCCCCGTTTTTGTACTCGGCAGAGTTTAGTATTGTCTTGTAGAGGGGAATAGAGGTCTCGACTCCCTGTATGTAAAAGTCATCTAGTGCACAGAGCATCCTGGTTCTAGATTCCTCAAATGTCTGCCCCCATGTGACAAGTTTTGCCATAAGCGAGTCATAAAATGGCGAGACTGTACATCCCGGATACAGATAGGTATCACACCTGACACCAGGTCCCGCAGGAATGCTTACATCAGGGACAGGCCCAGTAGATGGAGCAAAGTCCAAAAAGGTGTCTTCGGCATTAATTCTACACTCGATTGCATAGCCGTTCATCTTTAGATCACTTTGTTTGAATGGGATAGGCTCGCCATTTGCAATGTCTATTTGCAGCTTTACCAGATCCAGTCCAGATACAAACTCTGTGATTGGATGCTCCACTTGTAGTCTAGCATTAATCTCTATAAAGTAAAACTCGCCATTATCTGCCCTCAGAAACTCGGCAGTACCCAGATTAGTATATCCCACAGCAACTGCGGCGTTCCTGACTAGCTCCCCCACACGTTGCCTTGTTTTCGCATCAACTATTGGAGAGGGGGTCTGCTCGATTAGTTTCTGATTTCGTCTCTGTATAGAGCACTCTCGCTCAAAGATATGGACTGTATTTCCATGTGTGTCTCGGGCAAACTGATACTCGATGTGTCTGGTCTTTTCTAGGAATTTCTCTACAAGAATTGCAGACTTGCCTACGGCTGCAATGGACTCGCCTGTAACTGACTCGTAGCCTGATTCTAGTTCTGCATCACTAGTTACAATTCTGATTCCACGGCCTCCGCCTCCATAGACTGACTTTAGCATTACAGGATAGCCTATCTCATTTGCAATTTTTTTGGCATCGTCGGCGTCCTTGACTAGACCCGGACTTCCGGGAACTGTGGGAACATTTGCTGCAAGCATTGCCTCCTTGCATTTCATCTTGTCTCCACAGAGATTCATGGATTTTGCAGTAGGTCCGATAAATGTAATCTTGTTCTTTTCACACAAGGTAGCAAAGTCATCATTCTCAGATAAAAAGCCATATCCTGGATGAACAGAGTCCGCGCCCGAAGATAACACTGCCTCGAGAATCTTTTCCTGGTTGAGATATGACTTTGCAGGAGCCGCCTCTCCAATATGGTAGGCCTCTGTTGCCTGCTTTACATGAAGCGAGTTATAGTCCTCATCAGAGTATACAGACACGGTCTTTATGCCAAGTGTCTTGCATGTCCGGATGACACGCAGGGCTATCTCTCCCCTGTTTGCAACAAGCACCTTTTCGATCATTTACATCACAAGTTGATGTTTCCATGCTTTCGTGGAAGATGTCTTGTCCTCTTGTGCTCAAGCATCTCAAGTGCCTTTATCAGCATGGGTCTAGTTTGTGCAGGATCAATTACACTATCTACTGTTCCATGCGATGCAGCAACATAAGGATTCTCAAATTTCTCGACAAACTCGTCGATTAGCTGTTTCTTTAGTGATTCAGCGTCTTTGGAATCACGCAGGTCTTTTCTGTACATGATTTTTACAGCCGCCTCACCGCCTAGTACCGCACATCTAGCAGTAGGCCACGCATAGTTGATGTCTGTTCGCAGATTCTTGCTTCCCATGGCAATGTATGCACCGCCGTATGCCTTGCCGATAACTAGGGTAATTCTTGGGACAGTGGCTTCACAGTATGCATAAAGCAGCTTGCTTCCATGCCTGATGATGCCATTATGTTCCTGGTTTGAGCCAGGCATGTATCCCGGGGTATCTACTAGAGTAACGAGTGGAATGTTAAAAGAGTCACAGAACCGAATAAAGCGTGCCGCCTTGTTTGAAGAGTCGATATCAAGTGCGCCTGCAAGATGCATCGGCTGGTTTGCTACAATTCCGACTACTTGGCCATTCATTCGGGCATAGCCTACGATAATATTTGGAGCAAACAGCTCGTGTATCTCAAAGAATTCATGATCATCTACAATTGAATGAATTATTTCTTTCATGTCGTATGGTTGCAACGGGTTCTCTGGAATTGTATTGATAAGGTTGTGGTCTAGTCTGTTGGGATCATCGTCGGTCTTTGTTCTCTGAGGAGATTCTGTATTGTTTTGTGGTATGTATGATATCAGTTTTCTGATATAGTCCATGCACTCGTATTCGTTTTGTGCAACAAAGTGTGCAACACCGCTCTTTGAGCCATGTGTCATTGCACCACCGAGATCATCAAAGGAGATCTCCTCGCCCAATACAGTCTTGACAACGTCAGGGCCGGTAACGAACATTGTTCCGACCTTTTCAACCATGATTACAAAGTCAGTCATTGCCGGAGAGTAGACAGAGCCTCCTGCGGACGGTCCGACACTTGCAGTAATCTGCGGGATTACGCCTGATGCCAGCTGGTTATGATAAAAGATATCAGCAAACCCATCAAGACTCAGGATTCCCTCCTGAATTCTAGCTCCCCCCGAGTCCATGATACCGATTATCGGACAGCCAATTTTTACTGCATGACTCATCAGCTTTGTGATCTTTTTTGCGCCCATCTGACTGAGTGTTCCGCCATGGACTGTAAAGTCATATGCAAAGACAAAGACCTGTCGTCCGTCTATATTTCCATAGCCGCCGACAACGCCGTCAGTAAAGAACTTTTTTTTCTGCATGTCATATTCATGATAATGGTGAGTTACAAGCGAGTCAATCTCAGTAAATGTGCCCTCATCAAGTAGCAGGTCGATTCTCTCACGGGCAGTCAGTTTTCCCTTTTCGTGCTGAGCCCCGATACGGTCTTGGCCTCCCCCCTGCAATGCCGTGTTGTTCTTTTTAGAATACCCTTCAAGCTTTTCAGAATGCACAGTACCCTAAAGCAGGATGGATTCCTATATTAATTTAGTTTGAAAAAATAATGATAACTAGGAGTTTAGAATCGAGAATTTCTTGCCGACAGATCTCCGATAATGACTAAATGTATCCTTTTCAGTAGAACACCGCTTGCAGATACACAGGCAAGATACGTTTGGAATATCGCAGTTTTCCTGAAATTCGCACTGAGGGCACCCCGCAGGAGAGCCACACACCACACATTGTAGTTCCTTTATCTGGGCACACTTTTCATGCTTGACACCTATCCCCTTTGCCCACATTCCAACCTCGTTTACTGATATCTTTTGATTACATACTATGCAGGTGCCGGGAAATTTCATCGGCATCTTGCGCCAGCTCACTTTTCAATCTCCTTTTTGATTATATCCGCATAGTCATCATCAGGCTCTAGTGACTTGTTTTTGATACATGATAACATAAAGGGCAGACATATAGTGACAAAGGAGCTTGAAGACATGTGCAGTCTTTTTGCCATGGCATGTGACATGGATTTTATCTTTGCGGCATCCCAGCGAATACGGTTAAGCAGTGGCCACGACAGATTGTACTGCGCATATCTTACTTTGTCGTCATTTTGGTACAGCTTTATCAGAGTGTCATTTAAGTATCTCAATAACCTCCAGTTCTGAGTCTTTGTTATTTTGCCAAAGAGCATGTCTGCCTGCGATATTGTTTGTAGATATTTTGCAAGTGTCGCACCGTCCAGCTCGCTTGTAATGATACTAGAATAAAATGCATTTATCTTCTCTCGCGGGTCAATCTGCATAGAATAAAGAACACTCCGTGCTTCTTCAACTGAATTTGCCTTAAAGAACGCGTTTATGCCATCCTCGACATTGATGCGCTCAAACGTATCTTCAGTCTGTGGATTAAATCCTGTAACCAAAGACTGTGCAAGGTTGATAGTTGAGCGAATGTCCCCTTTTGATCTAGTAATTACCTTGATTAGCGCACCCGGGCTTAGTTGTACGCCCTGCCGTCTCAGTAAATCCTCAAGATATACGCGCAATAGTCTTGGCGGAATTCTTTTAAACGAGATTGTCTTAACTGCCTTGTTGATGCTCTTCATCTTTTCAGTTGCATCGGTGTTTGCGGCAAGCACTATTGGCACTGCGGGCGCTTTTAGGATATCAACTAGTGCAGACACCCCGCCATAATCACTTCGGCCATGAATGCCGTCTACCTCATCTACAAAGATCATCGGAGTCCCAAGGACGCTAATGTTTCCCAAGACAGGGGTGAGAATCTCATTTATCCTAGACTTGCTTCGGACATCGCTTGCGTTTAACCCGATTATGTCATATCCAAACTGCCTAGCTGCAAGATATGCAATAGTGGTCTTGCCTGTACCAGGGGCGCCTACAAGGAGCAACGGCTTTGTGCCTTTCTTCCATTTTGCAAACCATTCCACTACTGCTGCACGGGATTCCTCGTTTCCGACCATCTCGGAGATGGATTTTGGGCGATATTTTTCAGACCACATCAACGCAGATCACTTTGTGGAAGTCGGGATTGAAATTCAGACCATTTGTCTGCCTTTTGCAGTTTGTCATACCAGTACTGATTATAATGCTCTACAGTTAGGAATGTAAATTCCAGAAATTTTTTGTAAGAAAACCCGGCAGGTAACAGTTCAAGTGCAAGCCTTGCGTCTTGTAAATACAAGTTGCTCTTGTCAAGTGTGGCGGCAAATCCTTTTCTCACATCGCCTGCAAGTAGCGAGTAGTAGAGTGGCCAGGATGGTATCTTGACAAAACCATTCTTGATGGAATCCTCCATCTCATTTCCACAGCCGACACCTTCGGCAGCTCCTGCCATTCCCAAATAAAAGATTTCAGCCAATGGGTTTTCTGCTAGTGCCATGTTCTGTCCGGCAGTTCCCATCACTGCGCGATATTTTTTATATGACAGAGTCATCTCCTCAAGTGTAATGGTTGTGGGTTTTGATTTTAGTTTCTCATCTAGATGTTGCCCTACACGTGCATCCCGGAATCCGGATTCAAAGACGTCAAGTACATGACTGCCACCTTTTGAGATCTTTGCTCGGGCCATCTTGAGAATGTACGGATTCATAAGCTTGTAATCATCAAGAAACTCTAAATCCTCATCTCTGTCTACAATTCTGTCCATCGGCTCGCTTAGGTCGATTGCAAGAATGTGTCCCTCAACTATGTCTCGCTTTAGCTCAGGGTCGTCCCGTCGGGCATAATCAGCTGCTGCATCATAGAGACCATTAAAGATGGGAAATGTCATCTTTACAAAGTTAGAGTTTAGGATTCGATTTACCCTGTCTTGGATTACATCGAGGCTAGACAGTTTTGATTTTATAGGCTCAATCTCAGATGCAGCTAAAATTATCTCAGCAGAGCCGACCTCATCTCCAAAGGCCTGCTGTGTGGAGTTTGGATTTGCGTCAGAATTTATCTCGTGCAATAGTTCCATGGCAAATCTTTGTGCAAAGTCCGGAAACTGTCTTTGGGTCTCTTTGTTGTATTTATCAAATAGTTTGAATCCCCCTGATTTTAAAAATGCCTGTTTTAGAATCTGGCGTCCGGGGTGTGTGCCCATCAGAGCTTCTTTGCTAGTTACAGATTGGTTCTTGCCACTCATAAACGCCTAGTTGTATGATTATTATTTATGCTTTCAAACCAAATGTTTTCTTGACTTAAATTACGAACAGGCAGTTTTTAGTGTATGTATGTGGATATTCTCCGTGAGGCATCAAAGAGAATCTATGAAAATGTCAAAGACCTTGCAGGTACAAAGGACGCCGCCGGTGACTTTGGCATAGGTGCAGGAGGAGATATTTCACGAAATATTGACATTGTTGCAGAAAAGACTGTCTTGGATTATTTCAAAGAGATTGGCTTTAGATGCATTGTGTTGGGTGAAGAATGCGGGGAGGTAAGACTCTCAGATAACCCCGAGGGGTTTGTCATCATGGATGCAATAGATGGCTCTGCCAATGCCGTACGCGGGCTACCTGTCTTTTGCAGCTCGCTTGCATTTGCAACAGGGGACAAGCTTAGTTTGGTTACAGATGGCGTAGTCACAGACCTTGTAAATGGCAAGATGTATTGGGCATCAAAGAACAAGGGAGCGTTCTTTGACGGCAAGAAGATTATGGTCAGCACTGATGAGTCAATCTACAGGATGGTAGGGGTCAACACGTCTGGCGCGGCAATTGATCTTATGAGAAAGTTGCAGCCAGTATTTGAGAACAACAACCACGTAAGGCACTTTGGTGCAAATGCACTTGAGATGGCATGGTTTGCAAGAGGACTGTTGGATGTTTTTATTGATTGGAGAGGCAAGATCAGAGTGCAGGACATTGCTGCAGGATACATAATTGCCAAAGAGGCAGGCGGCATATTGTGTGATGATAACTGGAAACCCCTTGATGCTGATCTAAGTTACAAGACAAGGATCTCATTTATTGCCGCAGCAAACCGCAAGATGCTCGATGATGTAAGAAAACAGATAGGCCAGAGTCAGCAGTGATCTTATTTGGATGAGATGTGCGATACAATTGTCAATCAAAAAGGGTTGTTTTGTCTATATATTTTGAATATCTCATTTATGATCATAGATTATGAGATGTACTCATGCTTGAATCGAATACATTCTTTTCAAGAATGGTAGATGAATTAGTCGAGTTTTCAGAATATGACCCAGAGCTTGCAGACGGCATAAGATGGCTTGATGGTCAAGCACAAAAGAAGGGTATCACGTTTTACGACATGGTCTTTGAGGTTCTATACAGGCACGATGTACACTCTAAAGCAAAAGACTGGCTAAGCACAAGAAACTAGAGTTTATTTTCTCAAGTCCAGAGTTTTGTATTCACATCCTTCAGGTCCGCAATACTTGCCCACATAGACTGCCTTTGGCCTATACAATGCAGGTTTTGGTGCGGCTTCGGCAAACTTTTCTTCAATGATATGAGCCGCCCACCCCACAACCCGGGAGATTGCAAATATAGGGGTGTTAAGGTCTACAGGAATCCCCAGCATGTAATATATCGATGCGCTGTACAGGTCTACGTTTGGATAAATGTCGCGGTCTTTTTTGGACTTTATTTCAGATATGGTGACAGTCTCTACTTTTTCTGTCATTTCAAACCACGGCTCTTTGGTCTTTTCTGCAAGTTTTCTTGAGAGTTCTTTTAGTACCTGAGCCCTTGGATCATAGGTCTTGTACACAGCGTGGCCCATTCCCATTATTCTATCCCCCTTGCTTACCTTAGCTTTAATCCATTGCTCAACTTTGTCTAGTTCTGAGATCTCCAAGAGCATCTTCATAACCTCGGTATTTGCCCCACCATGCAACTCCCCGCTTAGTGCCCCGATTGCCGCACTAGAGGCAGAGTACATGTGAGCTCGTGTGGATGCAACCTGCCTTGCAGTAAAAGTTGATGCGTTAAAGGTGTGGTCAGCATGCAAAATAAGACATACGTCAAAGACCTTTTCGACCTCAGGGTCTGGTTTTTTGCCAGACATCATGTACAGAAAATTTGCAGCATGACTCAATGTCGAGTCAGGATCAACTATATCAAGTCCGTTTCGTATCCTCTGCCAACTTGCAATAATTGTAGGAACCTTGGCAATGAGGTTTATGGCCTTGTCATAACTGGCGTCCTTGTTTGAAAACTCTTCATCATAGTATCCTGCAAGTGCAGATACGAACGCCTGGAGCATGTCCATGGGGTCGGCATCCTTTCTCCAGTTTCCCATGTTTTTTTGCATCTGTTTTGGAATGTATCTTGCATCGATGAGTTTTGTGTTAAACTCGTCGAGTTGTTGTTTAGTAGGTAATTTATCATATAGTAACAAGTATGCAGTCTCCTCAAATGTCGAGTTTTTTGTGAGATCAAATATGTCAAATCCACGATAGATTAGCTTGCCTTGCTCACCGTCAATATTGGAGATACGGGTATCTGCTACTTCGATTCCGCGCAGGCCGATATTTTTTGTCTCCATACAGAAATTTACTTTGAATCTTTATTATTATATTTTCGCTAAAATTGTGCTCATTGTTTGAACGCGCTAACATTCACCTTGCCTATAGATGATTTGAGAGGAACTCGCTTGAATTCAGGTTTTGATTTTGC